>SUVK01000066.1 GCA_015062055.1 Akkermansiaceae bacterium | reverse complement strand
GAGGAGAGATAAAAGAGTTGCGGCAGGAACATTAGCTCCGGGACCAATCACACGCCGAGAAACCGCCGTATGCCATAAATGGCACGTACGGTGGTGTGAGAGGGGGACGAAAGTCCCCCTACTCAATCAGGTATGGGTTAATCAGCGCCTGCGGCGGCGAGCTGTCAATGCTGCCAAGGCCAGTAGGCTTAAGGTTGCCGTGGTGGGCTCCGGTATGCTTACCCATACGTTATCTTCGCCGTAGATAACGCCGGTGAGCTCCGTGTTGTCGGGCGCAAGGAATACCAAGTAGTCAGTCAGGTCGGTTCCTTCTGCAATGGTTTGCCCACCAATGATAAGTGTGCCGACGTTGGCGAATATCGGGGCGCTACCGGCGATTTCCCCCAGCTCAATGCGCTGGCCTTGCCTCAATGTCAGCGTACGGTTATTCATATCGACCGTGGCTTCGATTGATACGGAGCTTGCTTCGCTCAGGTTGAGGTCGGCAGCTATCGAAACACCGGGTGCTGCTGCTGTGAGCAGTGAGATGGTGGTGCTCTGATGAAGTGTTACCAGGAAATTGCCCTTCACGGTGATGGTGGTGGTTGAGGCGAGCGCTGCACGGTTTTCAAGGGTGAGGTTGTTGAGTTGCAACTCCAATTCGCTGTGAAGGCTTGCGGCGCTGCGCAGGGTTAAATCTGCCCCGGCTTGAATGGCGGCATTGTTGCCGGCTTGGAAGGTGTAGCCTGCTGCTGCTACCTCGATACTGCTTGCAGATACCGTACCGTTGATGGTAACGGTGCGTTTGTCTTCCGCGGCATGGTCATCGAACAGAACGGCGCGCCCCTCCGTAGCATAGGTGTGGTAGTAGCCCTGGTGCTCTGCGGCGATGTTGCTGCCGTTTACATGTACATCCCACCCCGTGGCTTCGGTAGGCAGTTCATCGGTGGTGGCATTTTGTTGCTCCCAAGCAGAGCCCGCGCCGTTCCATACTTGAGCTTCGTTGCTCTCATTCCTATACTCTGCCAGCATGTTTTGTAGTACCTGTGGGGTGTTGATGTAGGAGACCTCCCCAATGTAATAGTCTAGCCAGGCTTCTTGGCATGCTTTATCTTTGTACAAAAGAATTTTACCGTCAACCCATTTTACGTATCGCTCGGATAAAGAGGCCGGATTGACGGTTTCTACGCCGTCCCTCTGTACGGTTCTAGCGTCATCACCGTTAGCTAAGAGAATTGAAATAAGATTTCCGGCCGCATCCGTTGTGATCCCTTGGCAGCTCAACATATGTCCGAAGTCTCCGCTTCTCCACACTCCGATGTATGGCATTAGACCCTCCTGTGTTTGTTTGTATGAACCATCAGCTTGATGTTCAAAACCAAGGGCTGTGATAAGGGTGTTCTTTAAATCATCTAGACTATCGAAGTATTGCCCGTTTGTGGAAATTGAAGTTTCCGGTGTTGTGCTGTGCCTCGATTGTGAATATATTGTGACATAGGAGTCTGTGTCCTTGAAATAGCTGTCGAAATAGCCACCGGAATTGGGGCTTACTCTCTCTCCGTTATACTTATTAGGCCATTGGGTTGACTTAGGGGCAACATTTATACCCTTAAAATACCATTCTGATGCATAACTGATTTTGCCACCTTCATCTGTCCAATTGTCATAGAATGTTTTTGCAATATTTAAATTTCTGGAGTCATTTACAACCGTTCCGCTCACGTCATTTCCATCCTTATCGTATGAACCGCTAGGTAGTTCAACGGTAGAATAATAGCCATTGGGTAAAGGTTCGTCTTTTTTATAAAAAACGCCATAAACATCTTGCCAATATTGTATAGAATTAGCCGCAGCATGAGTCCAACACATCAGGGAGTCTGTTTCAGTCCCGGTGCTGTATGTTGTTGTCCACGGTCCCGCTTTGGTACTGTCATATAGACGTGTACTGTTGGTCGGCTTTACGGAAGCCATACTTCCATATCCTATTCCGTATGTGATTACCGTTATACCATCAATACTGTAGGCGTATTTGCCGTCGAAGTTTACAGTATCATCTAATTCAGCCAACGCGACCGACGTAATCGAAAAAAGCGTAAGGAGTATGAGCGAGCGTTTCATGGAAAATGATAATTGATTGCTGATAATGACTATTATTTAACAGTGTATTGGTAGGAAATCAAGAAAAAAATTATAATAACAAGAAAAAGAGAGGAGTGGACAGTTGATAAAAAAGCGGGAAATAAAAGATGTCAAAGCTTGACAATAGTCGGCAGATGCGTATAATACCGCCCTCATGAACGCCGAAGAAACAACTAAGAGCACGCCGCTGTGTGACAAGCATGTGGCCTTGGGTGCCAAGATGGTTCCCTTTGCAGGCTGGAACATGCCCGTACAGTACTCCGGAATTTTAGCAGAGCACCACGCCGTACGAAACGCCTGTGGTGTTTTTGATATTTCTCACATGGGCCAGTTCTTGGTCAGTGGGGAGGGAGCCGCAGAGTGGCTTAACAGCATGTTCACCAATAATCTGAATAAGCTGGTGGATGGCATGGGGCAGTACTCCATGATGCTCAACGAAAAGGGTGGTGTGATAGATGACCTCATCATCTACCGGTTGGGCAAGGATGATTTCTTTGTAGTGGTAAACGCCAGCATGATTGATGAGGACTACGCTTGGCTTACCGCCCACAAGCCTGAGGGTATCTCCTTGGTGAACAAGAGCGATGCATACGTGGGCTTGGCTATTCAGGGCCCCGAGTGTGAGGCCGTATTTGCCAAGATGTGCCCGGGTGTAGAGCTGCCGGTGCGCAACGGTATTCTTCAGTTCGAGGCCGATGGCGATGCCTGCGTGGTATGCCGCACCGGTTACACCGGCGAGAACGGTTTTGAGTTCTTCTGCCCCGCAGAGCAGGGTGTGAAGTGGTTTGAGAAGAGCATGGAGTGCGGCGCGCTGCCCTGCGGCCTTGGTGCCCGTGACAGCCTGCGTTTGGAGATGTGCTACTCTCTCAACGGCTCTGACCTGTCCCCCGAGAAGACCCCGCTTGAGGCCGGTCTCTCTTGGTGCTGCGATTTGACAAAAGATTTCATCGGTGTTGAGGTGCTGCGCGAGCAGAAGTCCGCCGGCCGCCCCACCGCCCTTGTGGCCATTGAGTACACCGGCAAGGGCGCCCCGCCCCGCCACGGTTACGAGGTACAGCTGCCCGATGGCACCCCGCTGGGCGAGATTTGCAGCGGCGTTCTTTCCCCCTCTTTGGGCAAAGGTATCGCCATGCTGTATGTGCCCGCCGCTCACAGCAAAATCGGCACCGAGGTGAATGTGGTGGTTCGCGGTAAGGCCGTGCCCGCCGTTATCATCAAGAAACCCTTCCTTAAAAAATAACCCCTGACAACCAAATACACATTATGAGCAACCCTGCTGATTACAAGTATTCCTCCGAGCACGAATGGATTAGCCCCGCCGTTGATGGTGTGGTAACGCTCGGTATCACCGATTTCGCTCAGGCTGAGCTGGGTGAAGTTGTATACGTGGACCTCCCCTCCGTTGGCGATACTTTCTCCAAGGAGGATTCCATCGGTGCCGTTGAGTCCACCAAGGCTGCTTCCGATATCTACACCCCCGTATCCGGTGAAATCGTAGAGGTGAACGAGGCTCTCGATGCCGAGCCCAACACCGTGAACAACGATGCTTTCGGTGCCGGTTGGATCTGCAAGATTAAGCTCGACGATGCTTCTGAGCTTGATGAATTGATGGATGCCGACGCTTACACCGAGTTCTGCAAGTAAAGCTATATACCAAAGCCTTGCGCGTGGTAAGGAGCAGGGGGTATACACCCCGCTCGCAAGCCCCCGCAAGGCTTTGCTGCTTTTTTAATTTTTAATCCGAAGCACATTATGATTACTGCTCAAACATCTTTTATCCCGCGCCACATTGGCCCCAACGAGGCAGATACTGCTGCCATGCTGGCTGCTATCGGCTTTGATTCTTTGGATGCCATGACCGAGGCCATTGTGCCCGCCGACATTCGCCTGAAAGCCCCGCTCGATTTGCCCGCTCCCATGGCCGAGCAAGAGGCTCTTGCCGCCCTGCAGAGCATGCTTTCTGCCAACAAACCTGTACGCAGCCTTATCGGCCAAGGGTACTATGGCACCTACTTGCCCGCTGTGATTCAGCGCAATGTGTACGAGAACCCCAGCTGGTACACTGCCTATACTCCCTACCAGCCCGAGATTGCCCAGGGCCGTTTGGAGATGCTCATGAACTTCCAGACCATGATTGCCGGTCTTACCGGTTTGCCCATTGCCAATGCCTCCATGCTGGATGAAGGCACCGCCGCCGCCGAGGCCGTGCACCTGTGCGTGAGCGAGAAGCGTAAGAGCGATACTTTCTTTGTGGCCGATACCTGTTTCCCCCAGACTATCGACGTAATCCGCACCCGCTGTGAGACCACGGGCGTGAATCTGATTGTGGGCGACTGGAAGAGCTTTGACCCCGCCTCTGTGCCCACCTTGGCCGGTGTGCTGGTACAGTACCCCGACAACTTAGGTGCTGTGGAGGACTACGCCGCCTTCTTTGAGAAGTGCCACGCTGCCAAGGTGCTTTGCTGTGTTGCCGCAGACCTGATGGCTCTCACCGTGCTCAAGGAGCCCGGCGCTTTCGGGGCAGACGTTTGCGTGGGTACTACGCAGCGTTTCGGTATCCCCATGGGCTACGGTGGCCCTGCCGCCGCCTACATGGCATGCTCGGATGCTCTCAAGCGCAAGCTGCCCGGTCGCTATATCGGTAAGTCCATTGACAAAGATGGCAAACCCGCCTACCGTTTGGCGTTGCAGACCCGCGAGCAGCATATACGCCGCGAAAAAGCTACCTCCAACATCTGCACGGCTCAGGTGCTTACAGCCCTGCTTTGCACCTTCTATGCCATGTACCAAGGCCCCGAGGGCCTCAAGAACGTGGCTACCACGGCTCACCGCTTGGCTGCAGGCTTTGCCGCTGCCGTTAAGGCTGCCGGTTACACCGTGCCTGCTGTAGACTTCTTTGATACGGTAGCCTTTGTTGCCCCCGGCAAGGCAGATGTGCTTGTTGCCGCTGCTCTTTCTGCCGGTTACAACATTCGCAAGGTAAATGCCGATACCGTGTCCGTCTCCTTCGATGAGACAACGACGGATGCCGACCTGTCCGCCCTTTGCGCTGCGTTGAACCTGCCGCAGGCAGAGGTGCCCGCCGCTCCCGTATGGGGTGAGCAATGGAACCGCAGCAGTGCTTTCTGCACCGAGACTTGCTTCAACGCCTTCCACTCCGAGACGGAGATGATGCGCTACATCCACACGTTGGAGTGCAAGGACCTTGCCCTCAACGAGGCGATGATTCCGCTGGGCTCTTGCACCATGAAGGCCAACTGCGCCTCCATCATGATGCCCATCACTTGGGCCGGTGTGACAGAGCTGCACCCCTTTGCCCCCGCAGACCAATGCCAAGGTATGCGCGCCATGCTCGAGCAGCTCAAGCAGTGGCTTGCCACGGTTACGGGCTTCCACGGCGTTTCCCTGCAGCCCAACTCCGGTGCTGCCGGTGAGTTTGCCGGCTTGCTCACCATCCATCGCTACCAAGTGGCACAGGGTGAGGGCCATCGCAATGTGTGCCTTATCCCCAACTCGGCACACGGCACCAACCCCGCCTCTGCCGCTATGGCCGGCTTTACCTGCGTACCCGTAAAGTGCGATGAGCATGGCAATATCGATGCTGCCGACCTCAAGGCTCAGGCCGAGAAGCACCGCGATAACCTGGCCGCCCTCATGGTTACCTACCCCTCCACCCACGGTGTGTACGAGAGCGGTGTGGCCGACCTCTGTCGCATTGTTCACGAAAACGGTGGTCAAGTATACATGGACGGCGCCAACATGAACGCCCAGTGTGGTCTTACCAACCCCGGCACCATCGGTGCCGACGTGTGCCACCTCAACCTGCACAAGACCTTTGCCATGCCCCACGGCGGCGGCGGCCCCGGTGTAGGCCCCATTTGCTGCGCAGAGCACCTTACCCCGTACCTGCCCGGCCACATTTGTGATGATGCTCAGTCTCAGTCTGCTGTTGCCTCTGCCGAGTACGGCTCTGCCGCTATTTGCCCCATCACGTGGATGTACCTGGCCATGATGGGGCACGAGGGCCTCAAGCGTGCTTCGCAGATGGCTATCCTCAACGCCAACTACATCGCCAAGCGTTTGGAAAACCACTTCCCGACCCTCTACTCCGGTGCCAATGGCTTGGTAGCTCACGAGTGTATTCTCGACACCACCATCATGCTCCGCAAGAGCCACCTCTCTGTGGATGACATGGCCAAGCGCCTCATGGACTACGGCTTCCATGCCCCCACCATGAGCTTCCCCGTGCACGATACCCTCATGGTTGAGCCCACGGAGTCGGAGAGCAAGTACGAGCTCGACCGCTTCATCGATGCCATGATTGGTATTCACGGTGAAATGGAGGCCGTGGCCAACGGCTCTGTGCCTGCCGACGATAACGTGATGGTGAATGCCCCGCACACTGCATTGGCTGTAACTGCCGATGAGTGGAACCATGCTTATACCCGTGCTCAGGCTGCATACCCTGCCGCTTGCCAGCGCCTGCACAAGTTCTGGCCCTCTTGCTCTCGCGTAGAGAACGCTTGGGGTGACCGCAACTTCTGCTGCACTTGCGATACCCTCGCCGAGCAGCAATAAGCCGCGCGCTTAAACTCCTCAAAATCCCGTTTGCCTGTTATGTGCAGGTGAACGGGATTTTTTTGCATTTGTTCCCACGCGTGATGCGTGTCCTGTATTATAGGAATTATGTATGGGCGCGTCTATCAATTATCTAATTTTTCTCGCAGCCCATTGTCCCGGGGCGTATACTGGGGGTAATATGTATACCCACCCCCAATTAACCTCTGATCTCAAATGTTGTGAAATCTACACATTGCTGCATCGTTATGCCTCGCATGTGCATGCGTGTTCTGAGCTTTGTTCTATAACTAGAGAAACGCGCCAACGCCTCAACTCCCTTATTTGTCGCGAGCTTGCGTTGGCTCACCACCGCCTCTTTATCGAATGGTGGAATCCTCAAACCGTACACAATGAGTTTTTCAAAATAACACAAAATTTCATATTCTCTGAGCTGGTTGACTGCGTGTCGACTTGTCACTTGAATATGTTGCTGCAAATACCTGCTTAACACCTTCTTGCTTTGCCATGTCTGCACATCGTCACCCCGATTACCGCGAGCACTTGCTTGCTTGGCGTAAGCAAGCTGACCATTATGCTGCCAAAATAAAAATTCTCATTACCTCCATGGTGCCCGATGCCCGCCACCGCCGTGACCTTTTCATTAAAGTTCACCGTGTTATTGATACCCTGCAAGATTTCATCATGGTGCATGCCGGCAATATTCAACAGGCTCGCCGTTCGCTGATAAATTCCGATGTGATGTCGCCTCTCAAAAATACGCTGTTTCTAAGGCTTCGCTCTCTCTTGTGCGCCCTGCCGGATGCCATCGTTACCCGTCTCCGTCTCTCTGACCTCCCTCTTTTTTTGTTGAAGGGGTAGGGGGATTATACTAAGGAGGTTATTTTTGATTGACAATCTTTTAGTAACAACAAAAAATCGTCAATGGAGATTAACCAATCCTGTTGTTGCTTAGTGTACGTGCAATGTATCATTTTGGGAACAACTAATTGGAGGTTATGTACCTGCATTTCATTTGTCTGATTAACAGAAATAGCTCCTTGCATTGTCAATAAATGTTTATGAGTAATTCGATTGGCTTCGACCAACACCTGTCTCCATCTGTCTTTGCAGGTCGTTTTAACTCCAAGCATGTGCAGTAATTGAGAGGGGAATGATTCTTTTTTATAGAAATCGATGCCGGGAAAGAGAAAATCAGGCTTAGACTTTGACTCTGTAACCGGAGTTCGAGAATATGCTATATGATAATCGTTAAAAATTTGAGCAATATGATTTTCTAAACTCTGCCCGGCTCTGGATTTGCGTCGATTTAAAACAGAAAGTGCATATTTAACAAAACTATCCGGAGTAAATCCCTTTTCTATTCTTTGCAAGAGCAAGAATTCTTCAAAAATTTTGAATAAATAGTCTTCTGTATTATACCAATCATATAGAACATCATCAGCGGATGCATTTAATGCGTTAATATAATTACTTTTACTTCTTGCAAACGCAGAAAATGTCAATGTATCGGGGAACGCCTCGCCAAATCGTTCCTGCATTTCGGCTAAATAATCCTTACTAGTTGAGCTTCTTAGACCGAGGATATCAAGAATCCATGAAGCGCACGATGGAATAGGTCTTTCATCCAGTTCTTTTGCTGATACATGTATAAACTTGCCTACTTTTATATCTTGACTAAGCCCGAAAAGCCATAAGATGTCTGAAAGTACATTGCTTTCAGACTTTGCGATAATGACAACGGCTTCATCATTAGAGTCCTTTGCGATTATTAAGCAATCATCTGTATACATGGATTCTGTAACCCCATTTGTAGTGTAGTACAGTCTGTATTCGGCTGAACGGTGAGGTTTATTCCAACGGCTGTCATAAAATGTGAGCTCTCCGTGTGCAGATTGCTGATTTTCATCATCTAAATAGATGAATCTGGTGGGTATTGTTATTTTTTCTCCACCTTCGGGTTTGCCGAATAAATCAACAAATGCTTTTACTCCCTGAAACTCGTGACCGTGTGATGTTTTTGGGTCGCTCTCTGTAGCTGAAAGCCTTTTCACACAGATTCCTTTAAAAAAGATGATAGACGACCGGTACTCCAATTCATAGGGCTTTTTCTTTTAGTTGATTAGCTATTACTCTTGCAGAAGCTTCTATGGCCGGAACTACTACACTATTTCCAATTTGGGTATATGCTTGAGTGGCGGAAACCGGAAATATAAATCTGCGTGGGTCATATCCTTGTAGCTGCATAGCTTCCTCAACTGTAAGCTTTCTAGGACGTGCCCCTTCTTGTTGTACGAGAATTTCTGCTCCATCTTTGTGGTAACGAGCCGATATTGTACGAGTCACGGTATCGTCATGTAAGGGCCATGTTAATAGTCCATATCCGAATCCGTTACCAGCCTTTTCATGGTGTGCCTTATGTCTCTCTAAAGTAGCCCATGTTCCAGGGCCAAGAGTATGTCCTTCAACATGGGGCTTTATGGCACTGCGTCAAAAAAGTCGCGTGAATGACGGGGATGTTAGCTGCCTGAGTTTGAGCAGGAGATAATCAACGGAGGGTAGGCCTCGTGTTTTGAGTTGGATGCGCGAAATCATGGAATTGATTCC
>SUVK01000065.1 GCA_015062055.1 Akkermansiaceae bacterium | reverse complement strand
TCAGCGGAGGCACGCTGAATGCCGATGATGATGTTCTGGTAACGGCCACGGGGGGTAATATTATGCTTAGCCATGGTACTATCAGCGGTACCTTGGCTAACGTCAACATGAGTGCCGTCGGCGGTACGATTTCTGCTACATTTGGAGGTAACAGTATCCTGTGTGGCACAGATTATTACTTGGGTAGCTCTGCCCTGGCTAACAACGGCAATCTCAAACTGAGCGGTAGCTTCGATGCCTCCGGTTTGAGCAAGAATCTGACGGGAGTCGACGTCCGTATCAATGACCTCGGCGTCGAGGGCGGCAACAGCGGTTTCTTGCGCACCGGTGACTTTACTGTATTGGTAGCCAATGGTACCGTGAATAGTTCAGATTCTACTGTACTCTACGGCAGCCAAACGCTTCAAATGAACGGCGGCATCGGTAGTGGTGAGGGAACGGTAGATTACAGCGAATACTTACTGACCGGCACAGATATCGCCAGCGTCAGCAAGATTAATGCCGCTGCCGGCAGTCAGTTGCATAAGATTGACATGCAGGGAGCCACACTCTATGTGGATGAAAGCACAGATAAGCTGATTGCCACCAATGGCCATATATACTTGAACGCCGGAGAATTAGGTGGCAGCATCAGCGGTGATACTACCACCGTAGAAGTCACGGGTATTGCAAGCATCAGCGGTAACAATAGTTATGTAGGTGGTACTACCCTGAATAACGGCAAGTTGACCATCACTCATGCCAACGCTTTGGGCACAGGAGATATCAGCGCAACCGGTGAAAGCAGCCTGATTATCGGCAGCGGTGTTACCTACAATCTGACGGATGTTATCGACAATAACGGCACACTCATCATCGGCGGAAACTTTGACGCCAGCGCACTTGCTAAGTCTGACTCTGCCGATGTGTATGTGGATGTGCTGGGTAACGAAACAGCGGATGGCAGTGGCTTTATCCGCAGCGGCGACTTTACCGTACTGGTTGCTAACGGCACGGTTGACAGCACAGCTGCTACCGTTATCTATAAGGGGACGGAGCTGAAAATGAACGGCGGCATCGGCTCTGCAAAGGGCGGCATGCTGTATGGCGAATACCGTATTTTGGATGGACATGAAGTAAGCAGCAGTGCCATTCACGGCTACCATGCAGACAGCGCAAATGCCACAGTAATCATCAGCGGAGGCACGCTGAATGCCAATGATGATGTACAGGTAACTGCCACGGGAGGACAAATTAACCTCAGCAATGGTACCATCAGCGGCAGCATTATTGATACTGATGTTCAATCAACAGCTGACAGCACTCATGGCATTATTGATGCCACCATGGCAGGCAACACAAGCCTTGTTGTGGGTGGTGGGAAGATTACCGTGAGCGGAGCTAACAGCTATATCGGTGGCACGAAAGTGAACGCTGGTGTTCTGGTAGCAGGTAGTGACACAGCCTTCGGTAGCGGTGACATTGTGGTTCATGATGGGGGAAGCCTCGATTTAGCAGCATACAGCACCGATAACAAGGTGATGATGAGAGGTAACTCTACGTTCCTTCATGCAAATGGTGCCTCTCACATTATATTGGATGCCGGAGCCAACACTCAGTTTGAGACCGGATTTACTCTTACCGCCGATAAGAATCTCACCGTTAATGAGGGAGGAGCAACCTATACCGGTTCTCTGACCTTAGACGGGGGTACTCTTTGCTTGGGCGGAATGCTGACCGTGGATGGAGAGGTAGACTTCCTTGACGGTTCGCAAACGCCACTTGATTTAAGTCTGTGGAGCGGAGCCGGTGACGGGACTGTGTTAGCCGACTTCGGAGTAAACCACAACGGGTACACGGAAGAAAGCCTGACGCTGAAAGGCATTGCAGGTGAATGGTTGCTTGATTTCAATACCACCACAGGAAGATTGACCTTAGTGGCATATCAAGAACCCGATTTCACTCCGGATCTCACGCAGAACCAGAAGAATGCGTATGATACCATTAAGGATATTATGGATGATACTGAGCCTGATGGTGAATTGGGATTATTGGGCGATCAGATAAATACCTCACGCGACGAGGAAGAGCTCCGTGCGCTGCTGGATGAAATTGGAGGCACCGAATATGCCACATTGATGAGCAGCCAGATAGACGGAAACTTAGGACACTTGCGTAGACTCAGAGAGCGCATGGGAAGCGGCTACATGGTCGTTGGTAGCAGCAATCTGCGTGCCAGTGCCGGGGCCTTTAGTGAGCATAGCAATGTTGATGGTGATAGCAATGGCTACGGTTATAACCGCAGTGAATGCGGTGTTGCCATGACATTGGAATATGTAGCACATGACAACCTCACATTAGGTGTTGGCATAGAACAGGGTAGTGCTGATTTATCCGCTGACAAGGGGCTCCAACACAAAGAAGATAGCACCCGAGCAGATGTTTACATGGTATACAATTATGGAGCATTCAGCAGTAAAACGTCAATAGGCGTAAGCTTCCATAACCATGATTTGCAGCGCAACTTACGTGGCAGGGAAGTAACGGCTTCTGCCGATGGTACAGCCATAAACTTCATGCAAGAAGTTGCTTGGAATATAGTCTCGACCGAAAATGACAACTTGCAACTGTTTGCCTCAATAGAAAGCAGCCTTAATAAGATAGGGGCATTCAGTGAGAGTGACACCGGCACGGCTTCTCTGCATGTGGATGAGCAAGATGCTTGGGCTACGGATATTACCGCAGGTGCTCGCTACACAACGCGATTTGCCATGATAGATTATGCTCCAAAAGCTACTTTCTCGGTAGACTTGGGTGTTGTAGCTTCTATTGGTGACACGCAGGAAGATATACAACTTCAATTTGCCGGCGCTAAGGGGTACCAATATATCCAGAGCGCAGCAGAACGCGAGCGCTGGGGCTTTACCGTCGGTGCCGGGTTGAATATACCAATGGATGAAAATGTATCATTGTTTATCTCCGGCAATGCAATCTTGCGTGGAGATTCGAATGAGTTAAACGCCAATTTGGGTGTTCAGTGCACCTTCTGATATAAAATGTAGCATCTACAATTTCTGCCCGCCGAGAAAAATCCCGGCGGGCTTTTTTATAGAATCAGGAAGCACTTTAAGATTATAATGACGCCTGATGTTAAGACAACAGTTTAAGCCCCCTTTTTCTTGTGCAAAGTATCGTGTGCGTGTATAATCCAACCAACACACAAACATACAAAACGAAAAAATACACAAGAGAGGTCGCTACGCCGCCGAGTTCAAGGAAAAGGTAGCATTGGAAGCGCTCACAGGCGCCAAGACGCACGCACAGATAGCGTCATAGTACGGTATCAGCCCTGATTTAGTAAAGGACTGGAAAAAGCAGGCGAAGGAGATGCTTGGCGAATGTTTCCGCCGAGGCGGTCGTAAGAGCGAAATTTTCCGACTTTTCTGGCACTAAAATTGACACTTTTTCCAACTCGAACAGGGGTAAAATTGACACTTTTTCCAACTCAAACAGGGGTAAAATTGACACTTTTTCCACAAAAAGGCAAAAAGGGAGACTTAAGCCGATTGGAATTTGCGGGAGATTTCGTTGAGGGTGATGGGCACGAGTGTGGGCTTGCCGGAGGGGGTGCAGTAGGGGATTTCGCAGCGCAGGAGGTCTGCCAGCAAGGGTGTGGGGGCTTGCAACCAGGGGCGTATATCTTCTTTTGTGGCGTATTGTTTGGCAATGCGCAGGGCGTAGGGCTCGAAGGGGTTGCGGGCTTTGCGGAAGCGGGTTTCGCCCGCGGTAAAGCTGCGAATAAGCTCGAGCATGAACTCCTCTACACGCGGCAGGCTCAGCATCATGGGCACAGCCTCTACACGCAGGGTCTTTTGGCCAAAGGGGGAGATGAGGAAGCCGGCTTGTTGCAGTTGCTCGCGTACCTCGAGCGCGATACCCATGTCGCGAGGGTCGAGCTCGAGCATGACGGGCACCAGCAGGCGCTGAGAGTGGATAGGGGTGTGGTTGCTGTTGAGCAGGCGCTCAAAAATAATGCGCTCGCGGGCAGCGCGGGGGGAGAGCATCACCAGCCCCTCCTTATTCTCAAACAGCAGGTAAGAGTCTGCCAGCACGCCGATAAAGCGAAAATTGGGCACAGCAGCCCCCTGCTCTTGAGCTTTACAGGGAGCTTGCACAACCGGCGGGGGCGATTCCACCGCTTGGGCAGGCGGTGCGACCGTGGTGGGGCGAGCAGGCTCGACAGGTTGGGGGCGCGATACAGGCGCGGGAGCCGGCACCGTTGCAGGGCGATGCGGTTGAGGGCTAGGCTCTGCCGGAGGCTGCGGCGCAGGTACAGGCTGCGGACGCGGCACAGGGGGGGCCGGCTGCGGGCGCGGTGCGGGTGGCGTTTCTCGCGGGGGCAGTTGCAGCTCGCGTTGTTGCGGCTCTAGCACGGGGCGCAACACCAGCGGGGGCGGCTCGGGGGTGGGCTCCGCCTCTTTATCACCACGGGCATGTACGGAGAGAGTACCGGCGATGGCATCTATAATGCAAGTGGTGAGGTCGGACGGGCGGCGGAAACGCACCTCTCGCTTGGCGGGGTGCACATTCACGTCCACCAAGCCGGGGTCTACCTCCAGATACAAAAAGAGCGCAGGGTGCAGGCCGGTGGGGAATCCGCCGTAGCCATCGCGCACAGCACGGGCCACAATTTTATCCTCGATGGGGCGACCATTCAGGAAAACGAACTGCAAGCGGCGGTTGCGGCGCGCCTCGGAAAGCGGCATAAGGAAACCGCTCACCTTTACACCCGGGCCATGTGTGGGCTTGATACGCAGCAAGGCAGATGCCGTTTCTCTGCCAACAAACTCGGAGATTCGCTGCCGTAAATCTGTGGTGGCGGGCACATCAAACACCACTGTGCCGTCCTTTACCAAAATGAAGCGAACCTGGGGGAACGCCAAGGCATGCAAGCGCAATTGGTGCTCTATGTGGCCGAACTCCGTATCATCGCTCTTGAGGAACTTACGCCGCACGGGTGTATTGAAGAAAAGGTTGCTCACGGCAATCTCCGTACCGGGGGCGCAACCGGCATTCATGGGCGGCTGCAATTCCCCGCCATGGCAGTTGATACGAGTACCCTCTATCTCATCTGCGCGGCGTGTGGTAATTTGCACTTGAGCAACCGAGGCAATGCTGGGCAAAGCCTCCCCGCGAAACCCCAGTTGACGGATATCAAACAGGTCTTCATAACTGAGCAACTTGCTGGTGGCGTGGCGCTCCAAACAAAGCGCGGCATCTGCACGGCTCATACCGCAGCCGTTATCCGTCACTTTGATGAGGGAAACACCTCCACGTCGGATTTCGACACGAACCAGCGTGGCACCGGCATCGATGCTGTTTTCTACCAATTCTTTGACTACGGAAGACGGGCGCTCCACCACCTCGCCGGCCGCCACTTGGCTGGCCAACACATCGTCCATGCGGTGAATTCTCGTTTCCGTAAGCTCGCTCATATACTACCGCGAAAGTCTACCACAGACAGCCCTCGGCGTCAACCACCTATTGCGACAAGAGGAACGAAAAAAGGGCGGGCCGAGAACGGCGCGCCCATGCACAAAATGCTGTCGGAGGGGGGGATTATTTGAGAGACTCGGTGATGTAGCCTTTGAGCTCATCGGTCATCAGCTCTGCCTCTTCAATGCGCGTGGTCTCGGCTTCAATCTGAGCATCTATCTTTTTGATTTGTTTTTCGTATTTTTTGCGCTCAGCCTCCATAGCTTTATTTTTAGCCTCCTCGCTCACACCGCCCCCATTACCACCATAGCCACCGCCTATAACGCGTCCGCTATTCATCTGGGCATCTTCTTCCTCGGGCTCCTCATACAAGAGTTTGAAACTGCGAATGGACGCATCGCGAGAGCGTTCATCCTCAATCTTTTTCACCAAAATAAGGGCTTTACGTTTCTTGACAATATATTCTTTGTAATACTGAGCTGCTTCTTTACGAGCTTGTTTAGCCTCTTGCTTAGCCTGTTTGCGTTTTTCTTTGGCCGACATCTCGGTGCCACTGTTATTATACCGCTGGGCCTCGGCCATGGGGGCAGCAGCAAACAAGGCGAAGAGCATAAAGAATGAGAGAAATTTCATAGTGGAACCATAATAACATATTGCGGCATCGAGTCAAGGAGAAAGAAGTTATTAACGACACTTCAGCCTGTTTCTGACACGATAAATACTTGCAAAATCAAGATTCATAGTGTTTGATAAAAGAATGAAAGGAATGCGAACGAGCAAAGATACGAGGCGTATAAGTACGCTGAGCATGTGTCTTTTATTATCATTGGCATTTCACATAGGCATAGCAGCCGTTTTGGTGCTCACAGTGCAAGCGCCCTGCAACAAACGACAAGCCGACAAAAGCAGCACAAAGCATGTGTACCATCTCACCTTGAGTACACCTGAAAAGCTGGCAAGTCATACCCCACCACCCGAAAAAGAAACCGAGCAAAAACCTTTTGCCAAAACAGACCCCGACCGCCCGCAACAGCCCCCCGACCATGCCGACTTTGAGGGGCAAAGAGACACCCGCGCCGAGGGCATGGATAACACCACCCGCAGCAGTGATGCCCCCCTACCCACCATGGAGGGCGAAGAAAAAGAAGAAATCAACACACTGCACCAAGAACGCCAAGATGGGGATGTCGACTTTTACGGCAAAAAAGAAAGCCAAGCCCTCCCGCAGCCCGAAGCAACGGAACAAAATCAACCGCTTCCCCCTGCTCCGCCACCACCACCGGGCAGCCCCGATAGTACCCCCACAGCAGAGCAGACAACAACGGAACCCACCGACAGGGAAAACACCCCCGAAACAACGAAAACGCATAGCCCCGACGCCCCGGTGGAAGACGGCACCCTCGACGTGAGCCCCCCGCAAGAAGAGCCGGCCGAGCAAGAAAGCCCCCCACCGCCCTCACCCGGCACACCTGAGACGCAAGGTACAACCGCGGCAACGCCTGGCCCCGTAGCACAAGTAAGAGCCCCCGTGTATGACCCATCCTTGGCAGACCACGCCCAGCCGCCGGGCCTGCGCACTACCGAGCGCCGCAGCCGCAGTACGGGACAATTCGTAATCGGCCGAATGCCCGCCTGCAATGTAGAGGCCACGCCGCGAGGACAATATGAAGAGATGATTTACCGCCGTATTGCCGCGCAATGGTACTTTGCATGCGACCAACACCGTGGCGACATCATACCCGGCACCATCATCATAGCCATTCGCATTACAGAGCGAGGCACGGTAGAGAGCATGAACTTGGTGAACCGCCGAGGAGCCGGGGTAAGCCAGCAGTCTTTCACCTTTGCAGCCATACGTCGCGCACAAATTCCCCCCATGCCGAAAGAGGTGCAGAAAACCCTCATCGGCAATCTTTTAGAAATCATCATCACATTCGACTTCAATTAACCGACAACAACACTATGCTACACACCATACAACAATTCTTCGAGGCATGCCACCCATTCGGCTACCCGCTGTTGATCTGCTCTATCATCTTGGTAACAGCCATATTTTACCATTATTTTTCTACAGGCTCCCGAGCCGAGATTCACAAGTTGTTTGCCCTGTATGACAAGTTGCGCAAAAAAGACAGTACCGCCATGCAAGAGGTGCAACAAAGCAAGCAAGAGCTCAGCCGTGAAGTCGCCTTTTTGCTGGAGCATAAAAACGATGAAAATCTGCCCTCGATCATGGAAAGCAGGCTCAAGGTATTGGTAGATAATCAACGTGCGGGGCTGGCCATCATCAGTGTTATCACCAACATCGCCCCCATGCTCGGCATCTTGGGTACGGCTTGGGGATTGGTCGATATATTCGGAGTATTCGGCACCCCGGGGGCACAAGAAGGCATTGCGCTGGGTATATCTAAGGCATTATATACCACCATTTTCGGATTAGCCATTGCCATACCGGGTATGATAGCGCTTACCTGCGCCGAGCGTGCGTTAGAGCACAGGGCAGCCCTTATTGACGAGCTTTTTACAGAATTATTAGCCCACCGTAACGAGATTTGACCCCGCTATGAAGATTTACACCCGCAAGCCGGTCATGAGCAGCATCAACATTGTGCCGATGTTGGATATTCTGACGATTCTGCTCATCTTCTTCATTGTACAAACCGAGTTCAAAAGGCAAGTCAGCGTGCTGCATTTGGAGGTACCCCGCACCGAGAGCTTGGGGGGCACTACCGGCAACCGCGACCAAGTTTTGCTTGAAATTGCAGCAGATGGCACCATGGCGTTCAAAGGCAAGCTCACCACGGCAGCAGAATTGCCGCTTGCCATTGAGGAGCTGTTGCAAGAAAATCCCCACGCCTCCGTACAGGTATCTGCCGCAGAGGGCGCCTCGATGGGGCATTTCATACACGCGCTCGATATGCTGAATCAAGCAGGCTTGCATGTAGAGCGCATACCGGTGCGCATTAACCCTGCATCAAAATAACACACACGCATTTTGCATACAGCAGCAATTATTTTTAGGAATTGACAGTAAAACCACGTTAGAGTAGACTGAAAACATGGAATGGAGCAACGATATATGGGGCCATTTGGTCCGCAACGGTTGGGTTGAGTTCATCTTTTATGTATTGATGGGCTGCATCATCACCTCTGTCATAGGGCGCATTTTCAAGGGGCTGGAGAGTACGGAGAAATTACCCCGCCAGATTCTCAAGTTATTATCTAAGCTTTTGCGGGGAGTAGTATGGGCCTTGGTGCTGATACAGGGATTACGCGCTTTGGGGGTAGATGTAGTCGGCATATTGGGGGCAGCAGGTGTTATGGGTGTGGCCATAGGCTTTGCCTCTCAGACATCGCTCAGCAACCTGATTAGCGGAATCTTTTTGGTGTCGGAGCGCAGCTTCAAATTGGGGGATTATATCAGCGTGGAAGGTGAAGAAGGCACGGTTGAAAGCATCAATCTTTTGTCCGTTTACCTGCGGCGCCCCGATAACTCGCGTGTGCGCATTCCCTGCGAAACCATGATTAAAAGCCCGGTCACCAACATCACCGGCTCGCCCAGACGCCGTATTGACATTGACTTGGGCGTTGATTATAACAGCGACCTTACCCGGGTGCGCGAGGTGATACTGAACGTCATCAAACAAGAGCCCGAGTTGATGGATACCCCGGCCCCCATCGTCATCTTTAAGGGGTTCGGCGACAGCTCGCTCGATCTGCATATCGGTGCTTGGTGCAAAACCGAGGTATACCACGGTCTGCGATTCCGCTTTGCCACGGCACTACTGGAGGCATTCAAAAAAGAGGGCATCAATATTCCCTTCCCCGTAAGAACCATAATCAGCCAAAATATACCGTCAGATTGCTGAATTGCAAGACCAAATGCGACAGTAAGTGATTTTTCTTCAATTTACGCTGCAATTTTGAGAAAATGGAGCTTTTCTGTTCGTGCCATGTGGCGTGCTGATTTGCCTTTAAAGATGCGTCGA
>SUVK01000011.1 GCA_015062055.1 Akkermansiaceae bacterium | reverse complement strand
TGTTGGTGGGACCGGCGTCCTCCTGCTTCTCGGAGCAGATGAACGTGCGTTCCTCTACGCGGGCCACGTCAGAAGGAGTAGAACGAGCCAAGAAGCAGCCGGGGCGCTTCTCGGGGTTAAGGCGAATGTAGGTGCCTTTTTCTACCAGCATGTCGCACAGCTTGGTGTTCTCTTCCTCGGAACCGTCGCACCAGTAGACGGAATCGGGTTTGCAGAGCTGGCGGATTTGTTCCACCCACTCGGCAGCCTTCTTATGTGTAGTACCTGTAATCATGGTGCCAATAAAATAGCACGATACGCGGTAACTTGCAACACGAAAATTCACCATTTTTTGCCATGAGCACATTTTTCTACTAAGAAAATCGGATTAGAAGTAACAAAGTGAGGGGTAAAATGCATTTTTCGGCGCGCACGCGAGAATTCCGGCTTAAAGATGCTTGACAAAACTGAACAATTAAGGCAAACTTACTTGGTAATGGGAACGCGCAGAAACCACACAAGAGCGACAGGCGTCATCGCAGGCGTACTGGCAATAGGCACAGCATACAGCACTGCTGCGGAGGATTTCATGCCCTTACCGGGGGATCCCGGGGCCTCCGTCAAGCCAAATCCTGTAATAGATTTGACAGATAAAGCAATCCGCGCCACCGGGGACATCGCCATACCGACCATGCCGGAGCAGATGACCATCGAGAATGAGGGGGGCGAGATTCTGTACGACAACAACAACCGAGTCATCACCTATGTAGGCAAAGGCAAACCGGTACGGTTACGCACCAATACCGGGGTAGATATACAAGCGCAGAGCGTAAAGGTAAACTTAGACGCGAAGACCGCCGAGCTACAAGGGCCTATGACCGTCTATTTGGGAGACACCCTCACAAAAGCCGGCAGCGGAGTATACGACTGGGCAAACATGAAAGTCGACATACGCGATGTGCGAGCCAAAGTTTCGGGCATCATCGTACGTGGCTCGAGAATAGTTTACGACAAAGACGCCGAGGGTAAACAGTACATGCAAATAACGGATGCCTATGTGTCTACCGACGACTCACAGGAGCCGGATACATGGGTAGGAGCAGGCGAGCTGACGGTATATCCCGGTGATTATGGACGCGTGACACGCCTGAGCGTGGCGGGTGGCAACCACGACATTGCCATACCGATTATCGGCTGGTTTACATTTTCACACTCCCTTAACCCGAGAGAAGGTTATCTGCCCCAACCCGGTGCCAAGTCTATTTGGGGTGCCTACCTGCTCAATCAATATGGGTTCTTAATTGGTAACAGGCGGGTAAAAAACAGCATACCGACCGCAGATTACTTATTGACGACCCGGCTTGATTACCGCACCCGCAGAGGCATAGCAACAGGGTTGGATTTCGAGGACCTGCTGATGAGCAAAAAGCACAAAGATATGAAGGGGCTTCGCTTGTACTACGCAGCGGACAGCGACCCGATGATTAACCCGACGGAGACCCCTCGCGAACAGGTAGACCACAACCGTTACTCTATCAAGCTGAGCTCACTCTGGGATTTACCGCAGCCCGCAGAAGACCACGCAGCATGGACCTTGGGTGCCCATGTAGAGGTACTCAGCGACCAATACATGCTCAGAGACTTTTTTGAGGATGAAGGGCATATCAACGAGCGCCCGGATAACACGGTACGGCTGACGCGCCGAGATGCCCGCAGTGAGGCCATGCTTTGGACCCGCTTTGCCCCCAATGATTACTACTCGACCGACGAGCGCATCGAGTTGACCTATTATCGGGCACGCACGACCATTGGCAACACCGGCATCAACTACGAAACACGCAACAGTTTCGGAGCTATGCGCCAGGAGATACCGCCCCACGAAATGTTCATGTATCGCGCCGCGTTTGAAGAAACGTCCGACCCCGATGTACGCAACTACTACGAGCGTATGATGAACACCTCTGCCTACCTGAGAGCAAACTCCACCCATGAATTTACGGCCAGCACAAAAGCGTTCGGGTTCTTGAACATTACCCCCAAAGTAGGCGTGGGGTATAGTGGGTATTATGGCGTAGACGGCGTGGGCTCAGACAACAGATTTATAGGCTATGCCGCTGTAGATGTAAGCTTCAAATTGCACAAGAGCATGCCGAATTTCTCCCTGCCTTACTTGGGCTATAAAGGGCTTACGCATGTGATTCGGCCCTACACCACCTTATCGTATTGCAACATATCGTCATCAAACCCGCTGGTACCACGCGTGGATGATTGGTCGACCTTATACGGTAACAGCACCAACAGCCCGATGTGCTTGGATTTGATGGGATTCAGCGGCATAGACGGCTGGGGCACATGGACCATCTGGAGATTGGGTATGCAAAACACCCTCACCACCACCGTAGATGGTGAGGCTCGCACCATTCTCAATTGGAATGTCTTTATCGACATTAACGAGGAGAACCCGAACAGCAACAACAGATTCTCTAACGTATTCTCGCATTTGAGATTTCAGCCGACTCGGCGTCTGAGTCTGCATTTGGAAACCCAAACCCCGACAATTAAAGATGGGGATGGATTCTCCCAATACAACACCTACATTGCTTATCAACCCACTGCCTATTTTGAGGGTATCGTGGGGCACCGCGCCCTCAATAATCACCCCATTCAGCAAGATACCTCTCAGGTTTACGCTCAAGCAAACCTGAGATTCAACGAGCATTACAGCATGGCTTGCCAATGGAACTGGGATATCGAAAACGGCAATCTTCCCATTCAGCAGTATTCAATTTTCCGCAAAACAGGTGCTTGGTACACCGGTGCCACCTTGTTCTTGCGCGATAACGGTGGTAAAAAGGAAACCGGATTCGGTATTTCTTTCACCTTGGGTGAAACGGGCTCTGCCCTGCCTATCAACTTCTTCTGATTCAATTCGCTACATTCCTCAATAAAAAATCGGCTATTCCTCAAAGAACAGCCGATTTTTTATTGTTAGCTATATCAAATAAACGTGATTACTTACGAAAATTGCCAACGGATGGTACGTTTATAAATATCACCGGGCAAAAGCGTAATATCGGGGAAGTGCGAGTGGTGAGGCGAATCGGGGAAGTTTTGCGCCTCCAAGGCAACGCCTCCTCGTTTAAGCGGGAGATAATCACCGGTGTATACTTGCATACCGGGGGCATCTGTTGCAACGCGCAAGGTAATGGCACCGTTAGAAAGCACGGCGGCATTCTTGATACCGGGCGCAGTGGGCAATACATAATTGTCGTCATAACCGCCGGCAATAGCACCCTCTGCATTGCGCATGCCCAACAGTGCAGGTTCTCTCAAATCGTAAAGAGTCCCCTCTACGGGCATCACAACACCTGTGGGTATATTGGCAACCATGGGGGTATATGCCGTTGCACATATCTGCAGTGTATGGTCATCCATCGTACCGGAGCCATTGAGGTTCCAATACGCATGATTCGTAAGGTTTAACAAAGTAGGTGCGTCGGTTTGCGCCTCCATGCGCAGGGTAAGAGTATCGCCCTCCAGCTCATAGATGGCTTTCACGCGAACGGTACCGGGGTACCCCTCTTCACCATCGGGAGAAAGCAGAGACAACTCCACGCGGGTGTCTGTCGCAGCGTCTACCGACCATACTTTATCACTAAAACCGCACAAGCCTCCATGCAGATGATTGGGGCCGTTATTGGTAGCAAGGGTATATGTTTTACCACCAAGCTCAAAGACACCGCCTGCAATTCGGTTGGCAACCCGCCCGCAAACGGCACCGCAGTAGCAGGTATCTGCCATCAATTCATCTGCGGTCTTCGGGCCGTGCAATGTATCGGTACCTTTGTACACTACCCCCAGAAGACGCGCACCGTAATTGGTGAGGCGAACCTCCAGTTGAGAAGAAAGGAGGGAGAAGACCTCCATGTCTTCTCCCTGAGATGTGACTCCGAAGTGCATAATCGTATATATCGACTATACAATATGGTACTTTAATTAAAGGCCATCGGGCAAGAACTTGCCGCCACCACCCAACTGAAGGGTACCGTGAGTACCAACGGGGATGTAGCCGATTTCTTCGTATACGGGCTGGGTAACCGTGTAGGTTTTGCCATTCTTGCCGTCTGCGCGGATGGTAAGCACCTGGCCTTGAGTCTGGTCACCATACTTAGCGACACCACGACCGGCCATAGCACCCAATGCACCAAAGCCAACGGTGGCAGCCACACGACCACTACCCTTGCCCATAAGCTGACCGGCGCCGGCACCTACGGCAGCACCGATAACCGTTCCCATATTCTTGGTGGAAGAATCGGTATCAATAGTAACGTTGCGAGCATTGACAACCGTACCGGAAACGACCTCACCTACAGCACCAACTTGGTTAGCGCTGACTCTGTTAAGCGAGCCGAGATTGTTGCAGGACGGGAGAACGAAAGCCCCCACTGCCATAACTAATGCAATGATTGATTTTTTCATAGTATTTATTTTTTTGGTTAAAAATGAGAATCCTCAGTACCCTTTCTTTTCCCATTCGGTTACTTTCCCGTTCTCGAACTCAACATAAGCTGAGGGAGACGGAACGTAAGCAGTACCGCTGAAAACAGAAAATGGCCCATACCACCCGGGATAGCCGTACGTGAAACCGCCCCCGGCCGACATTACAGTAACAGGCTCATAATCCAGATAAATCCACCGCTCTGTTTTAACCCCTTTTTTTTCACCATACACCGGCTCCGAATTGGGAGCCCCCCATGCAAGATAAACAGCATCGGGCGACATCCCCCGCTCTATACGCCCCTGCTGCACCAGCAATTGTTGCTCCTGCGGCAAAGAACTATAGATATAGGGATTCTTCGAGATACGATCATAAGGAGTAGAAGCCACGCACGACACCATAAGGCCGGACAACGCAGCTACTACACAGAGTTTTATGATTTTACTGAAGAGTTGAACCTTCATGCGCGTATGACAATAGCACAAAATTTATAGCTTGCCAAGAAAAAAAAATCGTGATAGAGTCATGACACGGTATGAAATATTCTACATTGTTACTTACTCTGGCATCTGCTCCGGCTCTGATATTTACAGCCGAGGCAGCAAAAGCCCCCAAATCTCTGGCCGACTTTCAATTTCCCATCGGCAACGAGCAAGCGCTTTGCTGCATGGTTCAACCTGCTTTTACGAAAGAATTAGCAGCCATGCACGCTGCCGCCCTGCAAAAATTGGGCACATTAGAGCAGTCCAAGGTCGAGGAGTTTCGCAAAAATTATAACCCGGATATGCCCATGCCGTACATTGCTGAGATGTGGGAGTCTGAAGCGGCTTACAAAGCATATGTAGCAGAATGGGATAAGCGTGAGAGAATTGAAAACAAAGAAGTACCGGTGCTTATTTCCTTATCCGCCACAACCGACCAAAAATGGCAGCTCCTTGCATCTGCGGTTAACCCGCAAACCAACCAGCAAATGCCGCTCCCGCAGTGCACGTTAAAGTACGATGCAACAACCGACACGTGGAGCTCCGTGCATGGAGAATTGACACCGGCAGATTTTGAGGCCGACGAAAATTATGTTTACCGCGCCCAGAAAGGTAAAGAGTGGAAACTGGAGAAGAAAGACAGCATGACTCAAACCAGCATGATGCTGCGCATTGCCAAGACAAAAGACGGCAAAGCCGTATTCATCTCCTACATCAGCATGGAGCGTTCACAAATCAGCGGGCAGGTTCTTTCTCAGCAGGGGTACACCCTCTATTACCCCATCAGCGAAAAGAAAAGTAAAAAGCGTTAATCCGCACATATAATAACTCTTCAAAACGGGGGTCTGTGCGAGCCATGGGCTCCCTTTGCTTTATGAGAATCATAGCAGGCAAAGCGAAAGGTTACAATATACAAGTACCACAGGGAGAAGTTCGCCCCACGCAAGACCGCGTGCGCGAAGCTCTCTTCAATATATTGCACCCTATCTTGGAGGGTGCGCGCATTCTTGATTTATTTTGCGGCTCCGGCTCGGTAGGTTTGGAAGCATTGAGCCGAGGCGCAGCTGCGGCACGCATGGTAGATGCCTCTCGACATTCTTGCGCCATGGCTCGCAAAAATTTAGAAAAGAGCAAACTCAGCGGGGGCAGTGTGGTGCAAAGCGATTGCTTACAATTTGTGAAACGCGACGCGGGTAAATACGACATCATCTTTGCCGACCCCCCATACGCCAAAGCAGCCGGAGACCGTGACATGATAGCAGAGCTGATGACGGACCGCCTGCATGAGCTTTTAACAGACAACGGCTACTTTATCGCCGAGGCGCAAGTAGGCTACGGTGTAGGCGATATTCACACTCGAGAGTTCCCCGGTTGGGAGCTCATCGATGAACGCACCTACGGCAAAAACACCATCCTTTTCTACCGCAAACAACCATCATGAAACGCTTTATCTTCCTCCTCCTTTACAATCTTTTTCTGCCTATCTTTTTGATTGTCTCGATACCGGGCTACCTCATCAAAATGAAAAAACGCGGGGGATTCGGTACCGGCTTATCGGAGCGATTCGGTATCTACAAACGCCCCAAAAGCGAAGAGCCGCAAGGGGGGCTCTATGTGCACGCCGTGAGTGTGGGCGAGGTTTTCATTGCTCTCAAGTTTATACGCGAATGGAAAAAAACGCATACTGAGCCCGTCGTTTTAGCTACCAGCACAGCAACCGGCCATCAAGTCGTAAGAGATGCGGCGCTGCCCGGCGTGCGCGCACTTTACTCGCCCTTAGATGTACCGGGATTATCGGGCAGATGCTTGAAAAGATTTAATCCTAAAGCCGTTGTATTGATAGAAGCAGAGCTATGGCCCAACTTTGCGGAGGCATGCCACCGCCGCAAAATACCTATGATTATGCTCAATGCCAGGCTCTCTCCCCGCAGCGAAGGCCGCTACCGCAAGGTGAAGGGCATCACCTCCCTGCTCTTCTCTCGACTCTCGGCGTTGGGGGCTCAAAATGAAAGAGACAAAGGCAGATTTGTCGGCATCGGCGTCAGAGAAGAGATTATCAATGTAACAGGCAGCATAAAATTCGACGTACTGGGCGACACTCCATCTTCACCTCGCGCGGAGTTTAAAGACTTGCTGCGCACCATGAACGGGGGGAAACCCGTGGTGCTGGCCGCTTCTACCCATGCGGGAGAAGAGGCTCTCATTGCCTCCTCAATTCGAGACGCCGGGGCATTCCCGCTCATTGTTCCCCGCCATGCAGAACGCCGTGCAGATGTTGTAAAAGACCTTACGGCAGCTGGGTTCTACCCCGTATTACGTACGGAGAAAAAATTACCGGCCCCCCTGCCCGATAATCTTTGCTACATAGCAGATACCACCGGTGAGCTGAGAGACTGGACCGCCTTGGCAGACGCAGCCGTTATCGGCAAAAGTTTCTTAGCCAGAGGCGGCCAAAACCCGGTAGAGGCCATTGCTGCAAAAGTACCCGTTATATTCGGTCCCGACATGACGAATTTTGCAGACTTGGTCACCTTGTTAAATTCGGAGAACAGTGTGTGGCAATGTGAAAAAGAAATGCTCACCGCCACCATTGCCCAAGTGTTGTCCGATAAAAAGGAAACGCTTGAACGCAAAGAACGCGCCTACCACGCATTGCGAGTACATTCCGGCGCTACAAACCGCAGCGTCGCCTTGGTTGACTCATTTTTTTCATAATAAACTAGACATTGCAATAATTTTATGTTAGTTTGTGTAACAAGGTAGCGGTACTCACCTTACCATATCAATATAACATTAACATACAACTGAAAAATATGAAATTCTTTCGTAAAATAGCATTAATTGCCATTCCTGCTATATGTCTCGGCTTAACTTCATGTGAAAATTCATCTGAAAAAGTCACTAACGAGGTCGCTGCAGTACAAACGGATCTCGCACAACGCATGCTCGATTGCAAAACAGCAGACGATGCGATGGCTCTCTTGAAGCACATTGATGAAGCAACCAGAGAAATCGACGATTTGCGAGTTGATATAGAAAAACGAAAATCAGACCTAATCCAAGAAGAAAAAGACCTGACCAAAAGAGAGATGCTGGAAGTAGAAAAACTTCGAATAGAACTTACAAAGTCTGTCATGCTCATGACTGATGGCATGACTCATGTCTCCAAGATTAGCGGTGTCAATATGGAAGAAATCGGGAAAGCGACGTCAAAACTTGGTGAAGCACTTGATAAGTTAGCGAAGGTATTGGTAGAGATTTCTACAGAGGCCAACAAATAAGCATATTCGATAACACAATAGGAGATAAAGACATGAAAGCCAAACAATTTTTCGCTATTATAGCAGCAGCCGGAGTTCTCGTTTCTTGCTCAAAGTCAAGAGAAGATTACGCAGAAGAGTACTTTGCATTAAAGAAAGAAGCAGCTGATATCATCATGGGCTGCCATACTTGGGATGACGCATTTGCCGCAGCTGATAAATTACATGCTATTGCAGATGAAATGGAAGAACTTGAAAAAGAAGAAAAGAAATACCGATACGAATGGAATGAATCCGAATTGGATATGACAAATTCGGAGTTAAAGATATATAACGATCAAATCGACAACAAAGGAAAAGAAGCCAAAGATAAATTGAGACGAGCGAAGGAGCACATCAAAGGCAACGATGCAGGTAAATCAAAATACCTGGAATATGCCATCGAGCGCGTGGACTAAACACACCATCTTTCATATAAGCTTACAACAGCACGTTCACCACAGAACGTGCTGTTTTTATTGTCTGTAAAACCATTATGTCAAATTATCAGATTGACACAGTATTTTGAGGTGATATAATCTGCGGTCGTTCAACGGCATGGTAAAAGCGCCGGAGAATATCATTATACCAATTAATTCTGTTATGTCAGTAGTCAAATTTTACAAAGAGGAGCACCAGGTACCCTTGGAGATGCACAAGGTACGCGTGGTGCAGAAGCTTTTCTTACCCAATGTAGAAGAACGCGTTGCGAAACTGAAAGAGGCCGGCAACAACACATTCTTGCTGCAAAACCGCGACGTGTTCATGGATATGCTCACCGACTCGGGCGTGAACGCCATGAGCGACAACCAGATAGCCGCCTCCATGCAGGCAGACGACTCGTATGCCGGGTCTGAAACATTCAATCGCCTTTCACGCGTGATAGAGCAAGTATTCGGCACCAAATACTTTTTGCCGGCACACCAAGGGCGAGCCTGCGAGAATATTCTTGCCGAAACATTCGTAAAAGAGGGTGATGTGGTGCCCATGAACTTTCACTTCACCACCACCAAGGCCCACATTACCCGCAAGGGGGGCCGTGTAGAAGAGCTCATTATAGCCGAGGGGCTTGACCCGAACTTAGATTACCCCTTCAAAGGTAACTTTGACATTGCCCGCTTGCGAGCATTGATAGAAGAGGTAGGCCCGGAGCACGTGCCTTTTGTACGAATTGAGGCGGGCACCAACCTGATTGGCGGCCAGCCACTAAGCATGCAAAACATGCTCGATGTAGCTGCTGTATGTAAAGAGTACGGGGTCATGAGCGTGCTCGACGCCTCTCTGTTGCAAGATAACTTGTACTTCATCAAAACCCGTGAAGAGGCCGCCAAGGATATGAGCATTGCTCAAATTATCCGCAAGATTGCTGACGAGATGGATCTCATCTACTTCTCCAGCCGCAAGTTAGGCTTTGCCCGCGGTGGTGCCATCGTTTCCAACAAAGAGGATTACATTCTCAAGATGAAGGCCTTCATCCCGCTGTATGAAGGATTCCTCACCTACGGTGGTATGGAGGTACGCGCCATGGAGGCCATGGCTGTGGGTCTGCTTGAGACCTTGGATGAAGAAATTATCAATCAAGGCCCTATCTTTATTGAATACTTGGTAAAAGAGCTTTCCGACTACGGCATTCCCATGGTTAAGCCCGCCGGTGGTTTAGGTGCGCACATCAACGCCTCCGAGTTCTTGCCCAACATACCGCATGAGCAATACCCCGCCGGGGCACTTGCCACGGCATTGTACATCGCCGGTGGTATTCGCGGTATGGAGCGCGGCTCACTCTCCGAGCAACGTAACCCCGATGGCTCGGAGAACTACGCCGAGCTTGAGCTGGTGCGCCTTGCCTGCCCCCGCCGCGTGTTTACGCTTTCTCAGATTAAATACTGCGCCGACCGCGTGAAGTGGTTGTACGACAATCGTCATCTCATCGGCGGTCTTAAGTGGGTAGAAGAGCCGGCCGTGCTGCGCTTCTTCTTCGGCAAACTGCAGCCGCTGAGCGATTGGCAAGAGCAACTGGCAGCCAAGTTCCGTGAGGATTTTGGTGACAGCCTATAAAAGGCCATCTCGTTACAACTTAAAAACCTCTGCCCTTGCATCGGGCAGAGGTTTTTGCTATGGTAAAAAGCGAGTTGTGAATTAATCCTTAACGGGAATCAGAGACACGCCCCAAGACTGGTGCTCACCAACATAAGGCTGCTCAATGATAAAGACGTTTTTGCCTTTTTGCAGCTCAATTTCGATAGGCTCTTGAACCCACCAAATTTCTTCGGGATCGAGGGGAGCCTCAAAGTTCCAGGCATTACCGGGGTGGTTATTTTTACCGGCGAGTTTATAGGTGCGGGGGCTCTTGATTTCTTTACCGTTGAGCCAGATGCGGGTACCGCAACCGGACCACTCACCATTCTTGGGCACACCTGTATAACGGCGGTTAGAGCGAGCGGGAGCATCAAAGCCTACCATAAATTTTTGAGGGCCGGCCTCATCAGCCTCAATCTCAGTAATAGCCCATGCGGTATGTCCCGGTTTGGTATGGGTAAACATACCTAAATATCCGGTATCGGGGCGCGTACGGAAGTAAAGGTTAGCACCATGAGCATGGCGAGTTTTAACGCCTGCGAACTGACCGCTCAGCACCTGCTCGCGCACACCTTCAGCATCTTTGGTATTAACGGGTTCTACAACTACCCACTTGACAGAAGACTCGGGCCAGTAGGGGAACGCTTCATCCTTAAACAAAGTACGGCTTAAAACCTGCATACGGGTCTCAAATAAAGCGAATGCACGAGAGGATGCTGTGTTGGCAGCAGTCATTTCCAGAGGCAAGTGGTCGCCATCTGCACCGCCACCTTTCCAAGAGCGCTCCGCCATGGCCATCATACCCGGCCACATGGCGCACATACCGGGTATGTACTCTTTGTTGTCTACCTTGCCATCCGGCCAAATGCAGATAATGGTACCGAGTCGCTTATCATCACCGGCAGCGGTGCCACAGGGGCGCATAAAGAAGTAACGGCGCACCAATAATGCGGGGTCAAGCAAATTGGCGTATCCCATAGTAGAATCGAACGCGCGGCGTTTAATGCGACCTGACGGTATGGATTTGGCCACCAATTCAGCCCCTTCGCCCCAGCGTTGTTCAATGGAGAACTCACCAACGGGCAAGTCTCGAGTGCTGGCCCACTGCATGGGGGTACGCCCGTGAGATTGCAGTTTCTTGGTTACGAAATCGACAAACTGAGCAGCATTGGGGATTCGAACCTCGTCTGCCCCGAAGTGAATGATGGGGCACATTTCTGCAGGGATTTCCTTGCAGAACTCATCGAGGAGTTCACCCACAATCTTCATCCCCTGCTCTGTGTGCATCTTGAAGCCGAAGGCGCGCTCAAAATAGGCACTATGCCCGGGCATATCCAGCTCGGGGATGACTGTTATATTGCGAGCTGCGGCAAATTGAATTACCTCACGAATTTGGTCGTATGAATAGGTATCATTCTTATCGCGGGTACGGTGCTTGGGGGCGTTAAGCTGAGGGTAAGCATTGCATTGTACGTGCCAAGCGGGGTAATCTGTAAGATGCCAATGGAAGGTATTTACCTTAAGCATGGCAGCCAATGCCAGCTCTTCTTTGATACGCTCCACGGAGCGGAAGTTGCGGCCACAATCCTGCATATAACCGCGGTGGGCAAAAGCCGGCCAGTCCACAATCTCGCAATACGGCAGTTTTCCCTTACCGGTAGCCAGCATTTGGCGCAGGGTTTGAACCCCGTAGAAGAATCCGGCATCGGTAGCAGCTGTTAATTCAACACCTTTTTCATTAATCACCAGCTTGTATCCCTCATCCTTGTGTTGCGCGGGGAGAAAATCAGACGATTTAACACAATAAACCGTCAGGGTCTCATCACCTTGCAATTGCGAAGACGCATCTGCACAGGCTGTGGCAAGCTTAGAGTAGACCTTTTTACCCTTCCAGTTCGAACGAGTCACCACCCTGCCCACATGAGAAACATCCATCTCTCCACCGGTCCATTTGACTTGCTGCGGGAAAGGAATCAAAGAAACAGGAGCCTGTGCTTCGAGCGCCAAATCATGGGGAGAAGTCCAAGAATCTTGCACATGAGCGGCAGAGGCCTTTGGCACAGAATCAAAAACAGAAGCCTGAGCCAGAGGCAAGGCTACAGTAAGCCCGACCATTAATAAAATTGCTCTCAACATGATTACACTTCTACCAAACAGGGGGTAGAATGTCAAGGACAAAAGGAAGCGGCTATTGTTTCAATGCTCTTTTCTGTTCTCGCAAGGCGAAAGATAATTGAATGGCATTGGCTATGTTATGGAAGAACACGTAAAAGGCCGGCCCGATATAAGCCAAGGGAGTTGCATAGGGTTGGCCTGCAATGTAAAGAGTCAGAATCGTATTTTTTTGCCCGAGCGCCTGAGAGCATTCGCGCTTGAGGCGGGGATATCCTAACCAATATCCACCTATAAATCCAATGGCGCATATCAACATAGCACCCAGCGCAATAGGCCAAATATCGCTGAAACTGTAATTTTGCAGCAATAAACGGTGTGTACCCGCAGCAGAAACAATGGTAAGATTTACAATCCAAATAGCCAAAGAATAATCGCGCAGTTTGGGTGCCCACAATTTGCATGGGGGGTAACACACCCGCAGCAGCACCGAAATGATGGCAGGTGCCCCAAGCGCCACCATCAACTGATAGAGTACCAGCAATAAAAAGTCTGTATACCCCAGCCCGGGAGCATCTACCACAAAAGGTAATATGATTGGGGTCATGATAGCGAATACAGCTTGGCTGAGCACCATAGCCGTGGTGATAAAAGCAGTATTGCCACGCAACAAATTAACAATAACAGGGGCAGCAGATGCAACGGGAGCGGCTGCGCAATAATACAAAGATTCAGCCAATACGGGGTATCCTGCATACAGTGCAACAAGCCAAAAAGCAAACGCCATGAACTGCAATACCAGCAGAAGCAACAGGTGCATCCATGTGGGTTTAAGCTGCTTGACATCCAGCCCGATAAAGGTGATACACAGCATCAGCGTGATACCAACGGGCAAAAAGGCAGCCAACGGCGCCAGCTCGGCATGCAGAAAGCCCCCAACCAAGAAGGCTAACACCATGCAAATGCTACGCAAATGTTGTTTCATGCCTCTTTCAGTTCTTCACCCTCAGTCGCTTGGCGTTTTTCAGCCAAACGCTCTGCAGCATCTGCCTCCTTTGGTTTGGGATAAGCAATACGGTTGTGATTCATGGTGCGAAGCGTGGTGAAGAAAGACTGTTTCATTTTGGCAATATCGCCGAGGGTAAGGCCACAATCTTGCAGGTGGCCATCCAATATACGGCCTTTGAAAATGCCATCAATCATATTGCGAATATCATCTTCAGAGGGATGATGCAAAGAGCGAGTAGCACTTTCTACCGCATCGGCCATACTAACAATACCCGACTCGCGACTTTGAGGGATAGGGCCTACGTAAGTGAAGAGAGATTTATCTACCTCATCGGGGCAAGTATCAGTCAGCCCCTCTTCAAAGCGAGCACGCTCGGTCTCGTAGGTATCTTGAGCTTTACGCAAGAAGAAATAAGCTGTTGTAATGCCGTGGTGCTCGCGAATAGCATCGATAATCATGGGGTTGAGTCGATTTTCTCGCGCCAACTCGACCCCGGCAGCAACATGCCCGGTGATGATTCGCGCACTGCCTTCGGGCGTAAGCTCGGCATGCGGGCTGAGACTTTGGTCTGCTATATTTTCAGAGAAATACTGAGGATTCATCAACTTACCGATATCGTGGTAAAGGCCACACACGCCGGCACGGGTCACATCTGCTCCAATGGCCTCGGCCGCACTCTCGGCCAAGCGTTGCACACACAAACAATGGTGAAAGGTGCCGGGAGCGGTCATTTGCAATCGTTTGAGCAAGGGGTGGTTCATATCGGCCCATTCCAGCCATGTGATATGAGTGGATATACGGAAAATGGATTCGAGCATGGGCATAACACCATTGATGATAACACCCAACAAAAAGTTGACGCCCAAAGTCAGCATCAACGCCATCAAAAACTTGATGGAGTCGATATTTTCAAACGCTTGGTCCCCAACCACACCGGCATGTAAACCGGTAAGGATTAAGGCACTTATAAACACGCACGCGCCGAGCTTAAACCCGGCATACAAGAGCTGTTGACGTTTTTGTAATTGCCCACATATACCGGCAGACAGCACACCGATAAGCAGGCTGATGACAATATAATCAGCGACAAAGGCCAAAGAAAAATGGACGGGGAACAATACTGCCCCATACATGGTACAGCTCAACGCAACAAAGATACCGACAGAACGGTTAATTAACACTGCCGTTACGGCCGGGGCCAGCATGTACGGTAACACCAGCAATACTTCTTCGCGCATGGTCGGAAAATTCCGCAACCAATATGATATAATCAGATGCATCAAAAACATCTGTGCCAAAATTGACAACACGCATAATAAGGCCGGGCGAAACGTAAGCGTAGTATGCCTGCGCCCAAATGCATAAAATAACCACAACGCTACAGAGCAGAGCAAAACCCAGAAAATGCGGTATATGCTCAACAATAAATCATCGGGCACACTATAGGCTAAGGCACACAACGCAATCACTCCGCCACAGGAGAGTAAAAGCTGCTGTTTTTGAGCCCGGAGTTCAGCGGCATCAGACGCACTGAGCTCCGGCTTTTTCCGAAAATGCTTTTTTAATGAAGCAAACATAATGCACGAGCCATTATATCAAAAAAGGAGAATATGTCAAACTCCGATTCAGATAAGTGACGCTACTTTGCACAAGCAAAGGGATTCTTCACCAAGGGCTCATTATTGTTTCTTTTTGGTTGTCATTACTTAAAAGCTGCACTTGGGTAGTTCCATCCGTATGCAAAGACAACACGTAACGGTGCTCACCGTGCCCACAGTATCTTTTTTCATAACAAGACGAAGGCAGCCCGGCAGCATTCCAAAAATACTCGCGCCGTAATTGCCCATCCGCGCCGTACTCCCACGCATGCTCGGCGTACCCTAAAGCCGGATTACAGCAGGGAGAGCCATCTGCAGCGTTATAGCACTCCCACACCGGGCGTCCTTGAGAGTCTGTACGCAACAAGTGTTCTGCGCAGCCGCGTGTATCGGCAAGAGGCAAGCCGTCTGCCCCACAAAGTTGTGTACGCTGAGTCCGAGCAGGCATAGAGCGTACCAACAATACCGAAGCCGCGCCGATTTCGGGATGAATGGCCGGTTGCCCGTTTTGGTCAAACCATTTTTTATGGAGAATGCGTCCGTTTTCAGCCCCGTCAACGCGCTCTACTGCCACACCAAGAACATTATCGCTCACGGCTCCGTCTTGGTAGTTGGTTCTGGTTGTAACATGGTGTTCATCATCATAGCGGTAGCGCACATGGTTTTCTCCGGCAGAGTTGGTAACAGGATTGCCCAACCCATCAAGATGATATACTTCGAGGGGGCGATTTTGAGAATCGTAGGTTAAGCGTTGTTCGGCAAACCCGGGCATTTTCGGTACGATTTTTTTGCCATCGGTGCCCTTTGTAACAACCGAGGATAAATGCCCCGAAGCATCATAAGTAAATTCACGAGTTGCCACATCATGAGCATCGGGCGCGGGATTGCCCGCAACATCAATGTTGCGTTTGGCTATCACTCGCCCCTCTGTATCATAATCGATGATTTGCGAGGCCACACGGCTGCCGGGTATAAGGCAAGGCTTGCCATCGCTCGCCATATAGACTACATTTTGGAGTTGCCCGGCAGAATTGTACATAAAGCGAAAGCAAGCTTCGCCGGTGGGGAGAGGCATAGAGCCTATACCGGTGGGTGGCTCAGGCCCGGCAGAATTATAAATACCGGTAAAATAAAGCCCCGGCAAGGTCTCCACACCATCAGATGGTGACTCCTCGGTGTTCAAATGATATAGCCCCATACCCAGCACCCCTACTAAAAGGGACAACATGGCAAGCGTACCTGAGTAATTCCACAGATATCGAAAAAAAGAGCTTGATTTACTTTTCATCGCGTGCCCGATTTGACTCATACAACGGGGAAGACACCGTGAGTCGACATGCAGTTAAAAAACAAATAGCGGATGGAAAGTGCAAGCAGAAGCTACGTAAATAATGACAACGGAGCTTTTATATGTTTTTATGGACACGGCAAGAGTGACAGAGGCAGCCTTAATTCTGCAAAGAACCGCCCCCCTGAGCACCGCACGGACAAGACCCACCAAGGATAATCTGAACTACCGCTTTGCCACACAATCACAACAACACACCACACAATATTATGGCTGATATAGAACAACAATACCAAATCAAATACTCCGACAAATGGGGCACTTATCTGCAGCAAGAGGCATCTCGACTCGATAAATACGTAACGGTAGAAACCGGGTTGAGTGGCAAGCTGGTTACTTTTGACCAGTACGGATTGCTGGATTTTCATGAAAAGACCGATCGCATGCAAGCAACGGTACTGCAAGATGCACCCACCACCCGCCGCGTACTGCACCCGCATATCTTTACACGAGCCATCGGGTTCGATGAATTCGATGCCAAAAAGCTCGCCAACATTGATGTGCCGGTAAGCAAAACCATAGAAGGGTTGCGCGCCGCAGCGGGACGAACCATGGATAACGTGATGATCACGAACTTCCTGGGCACCAATTACAAAGGCGAAAACGGCACTATAGCCGTGGAGTTCGACGAAAATCAGGTGATTGAGTCTGATTATGCCGAAACCGGCACCCCCGAAGCCTGCAATTTAACGGTAGGCAAGCTGCGAAAAGCTCTTACCATGATGCAAAAGGCAGAGGCATGGAACGAAGAGCGCCGTGCATATGGCGATGAGCTGGTGCTGGCCTGTACGGCAGCACAAATCAACTCACTGTTGCAAGAGCCCGAGGTATCGAGCTTTGACTACAATACCGCACGAGCTCTGGTTGAGGGTAAGATTGACACGTTCCTCGGGTTCCGCATCATCCGTACCGAGCAATTACCGTTGAAAGACGGTGTACGCACCTGCTTGGCATGGGTAAAGAGTAAAGCCATGTTCGGCATGTGGGATGACTTCCGTGTTAAGCTCTCGGTACGAGACGATTTGGATGAAACGCTGCAAATACGTGCCAAGTTTGCCTGCGGTGCTACCCGCTTGCAAGAAGAGGGCTTCGTCAAGATTCTTTGCGAAGAATAACAGATAAGATAACGGCTGAGTCCGGTCAAGAGGCAGTGGCAGCAATGCCGCTGCCTCTTATGGCATCTTAGGCGGTACGCCGGCATATGTAACGGTGCCGCCATTTGCACCGGCTCCGGGCCCCAGCTCTACCAAATAATCGGCCCGAGAGAGAATACCGGTGTGATGCTCGACGCAAAGGATGGTATGCCCTGCAGCCCGCAGTCGATAAAAGGCACGCAGAAGCATATCTACTTCCCGGAAGTGGAGCCCGGTAGACGGTTCATCGAGGACAAACAGAAGGTGTTCTGCATCTCGGCGACCCCGCTTGGGGGCAGCTTTGGCCAGATAAGAGGCAATGCGTACCCGTTGGGCTTCGCCACCGGAGAGCGTTGTAACCGAGCGATCAAGGGGCAAATAGCCCAAGCCCAAATCATGCAGTGCTTGTAAAATTGCAGTAGCCGCAGGTATGGGGGCAAAGAACGCCAAAGCCTCATCAACCGTCTGAGTCAAAGCAGCTGCAATGGATTTACCTCGCCAAGTCACCTCCAGCGTTTCGCGATTATAACGGGCACCGTGGCAAGCATCGCAAGGCGTGTAAAGATCGGCCAAAAAGTTCATATCCACTTGCAAGAACCCGGTCCCCGAGCAACGCTCGCAACGTCCACCTCGCACATTCAGCGAGAAACGGCCTGCCGTATAACCACGTTGACGCGACAATGGCAAAGCCGCATAAAGCGGGCGCAAAACATCTAACAGCCCGGTGGCAGTAGCCGGTGTAGAACGCGGAGAACTGCCCAAGGGGCTTTGGTCTAACAGTACCACCCTGCTTATTGAATCGGCCCCCTGCACTTCGCCGGCTTTGAGCGCAGGCAGCAGGCACTCATGAATCAGCGTACTTTTACCGGAGCCACCGGGCCCACTCAGGCAAGTGAATGCCCCCAAGGGTAACTGAAGCGTTATATTTTTTAAATTGCGAGCCTTGGCACCGCGCAGTTCCATCCAAGGGCATGCCGCTATATCCGGAGAATCGGACTCGGCATAATCAACACGCCCGGACAGCCAGGCACCGGTAGGGGAATCGGGGTTTGCACACAGTTCTTGATAGTTACCCGTAGCCATGATACACCCGCCCTCGGGACCGCTGCCGGGGCCCATCTCGACCAATAAATCTGCTGCTGCCAGCAATAGGGGGTCGTGCTCTACCACCAACACGGTATTGCCTTTATCTCTCAAGCGGTGCAGTGCCGAAATCAGCATCATAGTTTCTCTCGGGTGTAAGCCTATGGTCGGCTCATCCAATATATAAAGCACCCCCGAAAGCCCGCCACCAATCTGCCCGGCCAAACGGGCTCGTTGTAACTCACCCCCGGATAAGGTGTTGGTAGCGCGAGAAAGCGACAAATAATCCAGCCCCAGCTCAGCCAAGCAATTCAAGCGACGCTCCAATTCACCCACAGCAGTTTGTAAGGACTCTTGGTAAGCAGGTGGTATCTGTAAGGCAGTGAGCAGTACCAGATTTTCTTGCACCGACAGTTGGCAAAAATCGCCGAGGTTGAGCTCCCTGCCCCCGAAATTCAAGGTTACGGCGAGGGCTGTCGGGTTAAGGCGCATTCCCCGGCATGCGGGGCAAATGACCATAGAACCTTTTTTGTCTTCAACAACGCCCAATCCATTACACTGAGGGCAAGCCCCCTGCGGGGAATAATGAGAAAAGAGGCGAGGAGAAAGCTCGGGCAATACAAAACCGGTTTCGGCGTTGCGATAGCGCGTATGAAAAGCGAGCAGCTCGGGCTCCTCCCCGCGGGGTTGCACCAGGGCTCTCACCTCATCCTCACAAAATCGCAAGGCGACTTGCAGAGAATCAGCAATGCGAGATTCTGTACCACTGCGTACCACAACACGGTCGATGACGAGTTCACACACATCTGAGACGGTGGGAAGCTTAGCCTCCAATTCCTCCAGTTCGGCAATTTCTCCATTAACCCGCACACGCAGATACCCGGCTTTGCGAAGGTCCAGAATATCAGACGCAGCATTCGCCCCGAAAGTAGATGGCAGCGGTGCTAATAGGGTAAGACGAGTCCCCTCTGCAAGGGAGCAAAGGTTTGCTGCAATTTCATCGGGGCTGAGGCGCGAGAGGCGTTCTCCGGTTACCGGGTCGTGGGGCTCGCCGATGGCAGCATAAATAATGCGCAGGTAATCAAGGGTTTCGGTCAGAGAGCCTAACACAGCACGCGACTGCCCCACCGGGATATTTTGCTCTAGGCACAGCGCCGGGGGCAAACCACTAATGGCTTTAACTTTTGGTTTGTCGGGCCTGGCCAGCAAACGCCGCGTGCCCGCAGATAAACAATCCAAAAAACGGCGGCGCGACTCTGCAAATAAAGTATCGTATGCGAGCGTACTTTTACCCGAGCCACTGGGGCCCACCAATGCTATCAATTTACCGGCCGGCAGTATCAGGTTAATGTCTTGCAACGTGTTCTGCGATGCTCCGATAATGCAGATATCCATACACTTTCAAAAGAGCTAACGAGCGCGATTACTCGGCCGTTTCGACCGGATTCAAAGCAGACTTAATCCAGTTGCCACTGTGAGATGCCCCACCCTTCAACACCAATACAGGAGCATAACAATCGCCACACAAAACAGCGCCACGGTGTAATTTTACTTTTCCTGTAGCGTTGATTCGCCCGTATACTTTGCCGTAAATATCAACATTTTCTGCAAAAACCCCTCTATTGAACGTAACGGTAGTACCACGGCTTACATGCAAAGAGCCCACTCGCACATCACCGTCTATTCTGTTATCCTCCATAATTCTCATGCGACCGCTACAGCGAAATGCACCATTTCCCCTGCCGTTGATATTCAAATTGTGGCAAACAATAGAAAGCTGAGAAAGCACAGCGTCGGACAACACGGTTACATTGCCGAGTGTGCGCACGGTGAGCCTGGTTGACCCTTGCTTGAGCTCCACATCCGTCATGCGCAAATGGGCATGGCAATGTATGCAATTGGCAGAAAGCGCGGCAGCCGGCACTCGAGAACGGCGCCCGCATTCATAGCAAACAACATCTTTGCCGGGTACTTTTGCGCGAGACTCTCGAGAATTAAACGAGGTGAGTGCAACGCGTCGCTTGCACTCACCCTCAGGTAAAAGCCCGGAGGCACAGGTGGAAATCAAAGGTTCTGTCCTGTACACGGGCATGTATTCAAGACTGTAGATTCAGGCTTAATCCAACAAGTTGTCAGACTGAGCAGCAGCCGTGCTCTTGGCCTTCTTCGCCGGAATTGCAGCAGGCTGAGAATCGGCAACTGAAGTAGTGGGGGTACCCACCTTGCAATAACCGTTGAAAATGGCGCCTTCTTGTATAGCAATCTTGGAAGCAACAACATCGCCGAGCAACTCGGCAGTGGCAGTCAATTCAACACGATCCGTTACCTCAACATTGCCGGTCACGCGGCCATGAATAATGGCACTGCGAGTACGCACGGCGGCTTTGCTCTTAGCACCGGCCTCGATTACGGCGTTGACACCCACGGTCAACACACCCTCAGATTCAATCTCACCTTGCACGGTACCGTCTACCAGCAGGTCATCCGTAAAACGGAGAACACCTACAACCTTAACATCGGAGTTAAGGACGTTGCGAGTAGCCACGGCAGACGCCTCCATACCGGGGGCGCTTACATCGAATCCGGTTTCGGCGGTGGCAAAGTAAGAATCAGCATCGGCAGCATCTTGATTGCTCATACCGACAGGTGCCCCCCACTCGGGAGCAGGGCCGGGGTCTACAGCAGGTGTTGCCGGGGTCTTAGGAAGAGATGGTTTTGAATATCCTTTAAACATAAGTGTATAATTTTGAAAAGGTTAAGGTACACCACAAAGAGTTCAGGGTGGCGCACTTGCAATATGTTACTCTCAGTCGAGCCGTTTGTCCACACGAATTTGCGTCAAAGCGTCATTTTTTTATACGAGGCAAAAAAGAGCCGATTACTCCCACAAATAAGACTGTTTGGAATCAACCAACTTGCCGTCCACATACAGCTCCATACGCCACGTAAGCACATCGCCCTTAGAACGTCGCTCATCACCGGTAAAGAAAAAACGCTCCGTGTGAGAGTCTGCCTCTTGGCGGGCCGTGGGGTATGTGCGCTCGGTGCTCAGCTCTTTAGCCCCGGTAGCAGCCTGAGTGTATCGCATAACAAGCTTTGCCGGCTTGGCAGGCTCGGCGTCATACCATGTCACAAAATAATAATCCCCCAGGCAGTCTTCCATTTCACGCCGGGACTCTGCTCCATACAACACATACTTAGCATGACTGCGCAGGGGCGAGGAGAACCAATCCGTATCGGGTTCGTCGATTGTCTTGAGCGGTATATCGGCCACATCTTTGATGAAAGAGTGGTCGTAAGAAGTACAAGCCCCCAGCAACATAGCGGCGCTTGCAAACAATATAGATGAGTATGCTCGCATACTCTCATTCATATACCATAGCCCTGCTCTTGTCAATCATTTTCGATAAGCTTGCTACCACAAATAATCAAAAACGTCGTTTTTTCGTTGACGCGGTCGCGTAATTATGGTAGACTCTGGGGTAGAGGGATGAACTGTACCCTCATACTTTTCAAAATATGAAACCGGCAACATTCAACTGCACAGTACTCCGCGACGGCCACCAGTCGCTGGCCGCCACTCGTATGTCCACCGAGCAAATGCTCGAGATTGCGCCTATTCTCGATACCATGGGCTTCTCAGCCTTGGAAACCTGGGGCGGCGCAACGATCGACTCCGGGCTCCGCTTCCTCGGTGAGCTTCCGTTCGACCGTCTTGACACGCTCAAAAAGTTGGCCCCCAAGACCCCGCACATGATGCTTCTGCGTGGTCAGAACATGGTAGGTTACACCAACTACGCCGATGACGTGGTAGAGGCATTTGTAAAGACCAGCGCCAAACACGGCATGAATATCTTCCGCATCTTCGACTGTCTTAACGACCCGGAGAACATGCGCACCTCGATTCGCGCAGCCAAAGAGGCCGGAGCCACCGCCCACGGTACCATTTGCTACACCACCTCACCCGTACACAATCTGGAGTACTTCGCCAAGCTCGGCAAGCAGATTGCCGATATGGGAGCAGACGGCCTCGTTATTAAAGACATGGCAGGGCTTATCCCCCCCAGTGAGACAGCAGCCCTTGTCGAAACCCTCAAGAAGAGCACCGGGCTGCCCGTATGGGTACACACTCACGACACTGCAGGTTTGGGTGCAGGTGCCTACGTAGCCGGCATCAACGCCGGAGCAGATGCAGTGGACTGCTCCATCGCCCCGTTTGCCAACGGCACCGGCCAGCCGGACTGCATGCGCATGCTCGCCCTCATGAAAGGCTACGAGCGTTGTCCGCAATTTGCCGATGACTTCACCGAAAAGCTCTCCAAGATTTCTGCCATGCTGCAGCCTGTATACGACAGTCTCTCCAAGTTCACCAGCCACGCCAACGAGGTTGTGAACAGCGACACCCTGCGTTATCAGGTGCCCGGCGGCATGCTCTCCAACTTCCGCAGCCAGCTCAAGGAGATGAACATGGCCGACAAGTTCGAAGAAGTATTCGCAGAGATTCCCGTGGTGCGCAAGGCCCTCGGTTGGATTCCGCTGGTAACACCCACCTCTCAGATTGTAGGTGTACAGGCCATGATGAACGTGAAGTTCGGCCGTTGGAAGCAGATTACCCCGCAAACCATGGACGTTGCCTTGGGCTACTACGGCCACACCCCCGCCCCTGTTGACCCCGAGTTGCAGGCAGAGTGCGCCAAGCGCTCCGGCAAAGAGCCCATTACCTGCCGCCCGGCCGACAAGATTAAGCCCGGCATGCAAGATTTGCGCGACAAGCTTACGGCCAAAGGCATTCCGGCGACGGACGAAAACTGCGTCATCTACGCCATGTTCCCGCAACAGCTGGAGGACTACTACGCCGGCAAGCGCCCCGAGCTTCCCACCGCCAAGAAGGAAGAGAACTACGGTGCCCCCGTTGCCCTCTCTACCGTGGGTGTATCGGCCGCAATCTCCGGTCGCGATATGAAGCTCAACATTCTCGGTAAGGTGTACGATGTGCACATTGAAGAGAAGTAATTGACGCAATCAATTTTCAACCGCAAGCGCTCGGTTTACGAACCGAGCGCTTTTTGTCTCTACTCATCAGGCAAGTATTTTAAGATTGACAATTGCTCATAATCTGTCAGAATGAGTCTTGTATGGCTAACAGCACACTGATGACCATGTTGTGCTCCGCCGCCGTGGTACTCACGGCTACAGGAGCAGCCCCCGAGCATTTTCAACCGCGAGCTAAAGAATTACTGGCAGATAGCATCGAGCTTGAAAAAAACGCCCATTGTCTCAATGTAGTCTACTTTACCGGTAATGACATGCAACCCACGGCAGAAGCAGACCGCCGCATCAGCGAGTTGCTGCTCTACCTGCAACAATTTTACGGCAAAGAGATGCAGCGTAATGGGTTCGGCAAACATTCATTCGGGCTTTCGCTTACCGACTGCGGCAATGTGGACATCTGCTACATTAAAGGGAAACAGCCACACAAGAGCTACGCATACGGCACCGGGCACGATGCCTGCATAGCAGAGGTAGAGGCGTGGTTCAAAGCCAACCCCGGCAAAAAGAAGAGCACCCACACATTCATCATCATGCCCACATGGCAAGATGAGGGCTACAGCGATAAAAACCCCGGGGGCGTCCCCTTCTATGGCTATGGTCGCTACTGCTTTGCGCTGGATTACACGGATTTCGATATTAGGCACCTGGGACAAAAGACACCCGAAGGGCGCTTACTGACAAAATGGTACGGTGGTTTTGCACACGAGCTGGGGCACGGTATGAACCTGCCGCACAATAACGGCACCGTAGATGTCAACAAGGCACTGGGCACCCCGCTTATGGGCTCCGGTAACTATACATTCGGCATGTCACCCACCTACCTTACCCACTCATCTTGTGCCATTCTTTCCAATACAGAAATTTTTGTTCCCGCCGGCAGCACACACCAATTTTACAGCATAGACCACGAACCGGCAGTTCACCATGTTGAGTTCATGCGAAAGGGGGATATGCTGGAGTTGTACCTGGAAGTTTCTACCGATGTAGCACACATCAACGCCTACGTACAAGACCCGCCCTACGCCGTAAATCAAGACTACGAGGCCGTAGCTTTTTCATGCACCATGGGCACACGCAACGGCAAGCGTGTAGCCGGAGTCGTCATACCGCTTTACGAATTGGGCAACCTTGAAAACAAAGATTCCGGCGAGCTGGGGCTGGATATTCTGATACAAACATACGAAGGCTCGCGTTTCCGTTGGCGTATTCCTTTCGACCTCAGCAAACAAGCAGCCGGCACCCCCATTGAAACCGGAAAACCGACCTTCATGAGAGGTTATTGATATATATTCATACCGCAACATGAAGCCATGCCCCCTCAAGGCGAAACCATAGCCGTTGATTTTGGCGGAACGAGCATTAAAATTGCCGTAACGCAAGGAGAGAGCATTCTCAAAAAAGCCACACCGCTCCCCACTGCGGTGTATAAGAGCCCTGAAGAAATCATGGCTGCCATGAGTCACACGATGAAAGAGTTGCTGCGAGAGTATCCTCACGCAGTAGCAGTTGGTTTGGGCATGCCCGGTTGGGTAGATTTTTACAGGGGCGTACTCTACCAGCTGACCAATGTAGCCGTGTGGAACCACGAGGTACCGGTAAGAGAAGTAATCTCTCAAGAATTAGGATTACCCGTTGTGCTTGACAACGATGCCAACTGCATGGCATATGCAGAATGGAAACTCGGTGCGGGACGCGAGTTGAGCAACATAGCGTGCCTTACCTTGGGCACGGGAATTGGTGGTGGCATCATCATACACGACCGTATGATCCGAGGGCGCACGGTCTCATGCGCAGAACTGGGGCAAACCAGCATTGCCTACAATGGTCGCGTAGGCCCTTTCGGTAACCGTGGAGCCATCGAAGAATATATCGGCAACAATGAGTTTGCCGCCGATGCCGTGCTGGCATATGCCCAAGCCGGTATCACCAAAACCAAGGCAGAATGCGCCCCGCATCTGCTCGAGCAAGCAGCACGCGCCGGAGACACCATTGCCCGACACTTATACAAGGAATTTGCGGAAAAGCTTTCCGTACTGATTATGAACCTGATGTACACCTTTGTACCCGAGGCAATCATCATTGGTGGCGGCGTGGCGCAAGCAGGGGATTTATTGCTGACACCTTTGACAGAATCTCTGAAACAACAACTTTTCCCCGTACACTACAAAGCTTTGAGTATAAGACCGGCGCTCTTTGGGGCAGATGCAGGCCTCATCGGCGCAGGCCTCATGGCTGCCGATTACGCAGACAACGTCCTGTTGTAATCCATTTTGAACAAGATTGTCACCTCAACCGTCAAACAGATAGACACATGAACATAGATACCCCTGAGACCACCTCTTCAACAGCGTCCCCGGCAGCGGCACCTCGTCCGAATTTGCCCCCCATCCCGGCAGGAAATAAAACAGCGCGCACCATAGCACCGCCCGACCGTGTCGAGCATAAAACAGAAGACCCCACATGGTGGCGCGTAGGGGCCATCCCATATATCGTGCTGATGCTCGCAGCAGCGGCGGCAGATTTGTATTGGCCACGTGTGGGGTGCATCGGCATAGGGGCCGGAATAGCCGGCATCTTATTTACCACTGCCGTATTATTGCTCAGAAAAGACCTGAGCATCGGTGAAATTTGCTTTTTGAGTGCATTAGCCGGCATCAACTGCATAGCCCTTACGGTAAGCGGCAACCCTCTCAATTATTTTATCGGGCTGATTGTTCCGTTTTTCCTGGTGGCAATGCCCTCCCCTCACGGTACACAGCAAACAGTTGGAGTGAGGTACCGCAGCTGGTGGAGTTACTGGACCACTCGTCGCGAAAAGAAGCAACCACAGAGCAAGAGATTTCTCAAGCAAATCTTGCCCACATTAATATCGCTGCTGCTGGGGGCCGCCATGTTTATCTCATTCCTTACCATCTTCGCATCGGGCAACCCGATCGTCGAGAAAGTATGGCAATGGATTGTTACGAAATGGAACGAGATACTCAGCTACCTGAACATCAGCTGGGATTTCATGATTCACCTCCTGTACTGGACTGTGGGTGTCATCATTTTCGGTATCTATGCACGCCGTCGCCCCTATGCCCCCACAATCATACGCCCGGCGACCAAAGAAGCGCCCGGGGGCACAACCCTGCTGCCGCATCTACCGCTCTTCACCCTCATAGGCATCAATCTTGCCTTCTTGATTGCCACAGCTACCGATATTACCTACCTTTGGTTCAAGAATATACCCGAGGGAATCTCACAAACGCAATATCTGCATGAAGGGGCAGACTCCATCATCTGGGCTTCTATTCTGGCTGCAGCGGTGTTGATTATACTGTTTCGCAGCACCGGTATAGCGAGGCAATCCAAAGCAGCAAAAGCAGCAGCATACTTGCTGATATTTCAGACATTTCTACTGGCCGCAAGCGTTTATCTGCGCCTGTACTATCAAATATGCGACTACGGTTTCACCTATCGCCGCATACTTGCCGGCGAATCATTATTGTTAGGTCTTGTCGGGTTAATGATTTTGCTGTTTTATATCGCAACAGAAGCGCGTTTTTGGCGCTGTGCCAAGGTGTGCCTGGGCACCATGATTCTGCTGGTCATAGCAGGAGGCATTATCAGCCCCACCCGCTTGGCCGCAACTCTTAACCTGCAATACAAAGACGCAAACCCGCATTGGAAGTTTGAAGCCCGAGACTTTGATTATGGCCGGTTCAGTGCCGTTTCTCATCTTGCTTTTGCCGAGATGATTTATCAGCAAAATCCGAATCAGTACATGGCAAAAAATCTTCTTCTAACGGCCCGGGGTATTGTAGAAAGAGAAAACGCCCACAGCGGCTGGACCACCTTTACCCTCAATCACAGCCTAGACTTACCCGTAGCTCACAGAATCTTGCAAGATGAGTCTATAGCGCAACTGGCAAACGAACATCCCGAGAGACCACCCTTCATATATCGAACAGAGAAAAATTAAATTCAAAAAGCCCTGCCGACCGGATACGGCAGGGCTTTTTGACAAAGTATTTCAGCGGGCTGTTATTGTAGTGATTTCTCGAGAAGAGAAGCAGCTGTTTTCACACAATCCTGACAAGCAACACGAGGTTGCCCCCCTTTGAGGTCTCGGCAGGTACATGCGCCATGTATTTCGCGAAAGGCATTGCATACATCAGCAGCTTTATCCTCGGCCAAGGTCATAGCTGCATACAAAGCACCACAAATACCATCGGGTGCTTTACCACCACCGCAAGACTTCATGGCATCCAACAAATCCTCACGACCAAAAGCCGCGCAAATGGTCTGGGCACAATTATACATGAACGGAGGCTCTCGAAACGTTGAAAGAGCTTTTTCTGCAACAGTCATAATGCACTGATTATATCGTATTTCCGTATAAGGCAATACCGGATTGATTCGGAGACGAGAAAATCCGAGTTTAGAGTTTCTTCCAGGGGAGCGCCGCCAAGAGGGAGTCGAAACCCAAGCCGGTACCGGCGGGCACCTTAAATTCGGGCGTAATATCCATACCCAGCTGCTCAGAGAAAGCATTGGGGCGGTAGACATGGTGGGTAACAAGGCCACACAGAGGCACCTCAGACTCCGGCTTATCGGTGTAGAACTTAGCGGCATTGTAAGCAGCCCAGCACTGGCCGAGGGGGTGGTCGAGGTAAGTGGTGAATACCGGCAAGCCACTGTTGCTGTGGTGGCGAGCGGGTTTCACCAAACGCATCATGGGCTTGGTCGTGCGGGCAGGTATGTTACCACTGGCTTCTTGCACAGGCATGTCGTAGCCCAAAGGAATACCGGCATCTTGCAGGGTTTGCCACACGTTTACATCGTAATAACAGGGGTCTTCCACAAAATCAATACGGGCTTTCATGGCATCCGAAAGCATATCCCAGAACTTGAGCGCCTCTTCCAGGTTAAGCGTGCAGTTAAAATCCACACGCCATTTCCAATCGGGCACCATGGCTGCAAGGTTCGTAAGGCGCTCTACCGTAGTGGCAAGTTTGGGCACCACCTTGATTTTACCGACACGGAACCCACGCTGGTGCAGGTTGTACACCTGAGAAGGAGTTGCGCTGACGGTAAGAGTGGCATGACTACGGGGTACACGTAATCCTGCAAAAAGATTCACACCTTCAGCACGGGCGGTGCCATCCAACTCTATACACTTAAGAGCGCGAGCCCCCAGCTTAAGCGGGGCGCCTTCTCTCAGCGCATCAAGCTCGTACTCGAGGGGGGCATCTCCAAGCTCGGGCCAAGACTGCAAGCAAGCATAGCCGCCATTATCACCTCGCAACAAAACGCCCTCACGAGGTTGAGCTGCGGCACGTGCGCTCAATGCGCCCACAGGATAAAGTGTATACGGTGTATAGTGCATGTGCAGAGTGTACCCCAAAAAAAAGCATTTGTCACGCTCATTTTGTGTTTTACACGGCATTTGATGTCAATATACACCATTTTCACTTGACAGAAGGAATAGATAAGGGTAAAAACAAGCGCATGTTCTGGGAGATGAAAGAGCAACTGCTGACAGGCGGAGTCTTATCGCTACTGGCCGGCTTATGTACCGGGCTGGGCGCCGCACTTGCTCTTTTTCTGAAAAAAACGGATACTCGCGCGCTTACATATGCCTTGGGCGCCAGTGCCGGCGTAATGGTGTATATCTCTTTCATGGAGCTGATGCCGGCAGCCCAAGAAATGCTGGGGGAACAAGTCGGCAACAAATGGATTGTTTTGGGGGCCTTCTTCGGGGGCATGTTGGTAGCCAGTTTAATTGACCACTTGGTACCCGAAGATGAAAACCCTCACGAGGTGCTCAGCCTGAACGAACTGAGCAGCCTTAGTCAATGCACCACAGCAGAATGCAGACAAAAGGTAAAACAGCGTGTACGTCGCTCGGCCATGCTGTTTGCCATTGCCATAGGCGTACACAACTTCCCCGAAGGCATGGCAACGGTAGCCGCAGCATTCGACAACACCGGCATTGCCGCCTCGGTTGCCTTGGCAGTGGCCATACACAACATACCGGAGGGAATCACCGTGGCTGTTCCCCTGCTCTATGGTACGGGCAGTAGGCGCAAAGCCTTTCTTATCGGCACGCTTACCGGGCTAGCCGAGCCACTGGGAGCGCTGGTTTGCATGCTAATCTTGCTGCCATTTTTAAGCACAACTATGCTGGCCATACTCTTTGCCATTGTGGCGGGCATTATGGTATTTATCTCGTTCGACGAGTTGCTGCCCATGGCCGAGCGCTGGGGACACCACCACCTGAGCATTTACGGAGTGGTAACAGGCATGTTAATTATGGGGCTGGTGCTGTAAGCCGGTTTCACCCTTGTTGCTTGATAAAATACAGACCTGTATATATGCGCGGGTCTATTGATTTACCGGCTGCAGTTTGCTCAGCAAGCCAGGCATCAATCTCTACCAAAGGGGCTTCGTGCACAATAATATTCTCGTTGTCAACCCCGCCACCTGCGGCCACCTTGCGCAAGCCGCTTGCCAGATAAAAAGACAGCGTCTCGGAGGTCAACCCGGGCGATGAAGGTCCGGTGAAAAGATAACGCATCTCGCCCGCCTCGTAACCGGTTTCTTCCAACAACTCACGGCGGGCGGCAACCATATCAGACTCAGGGCCTTCATCCCCGCTCAACCCGGCCGGAAAACATAAACTTTGTTTGCCGATAGGCGGGCGAAACTCTTCGACCAACAAAACCTTCCCCTCAGGAGTACAGGCAAATACCATAACAGCCGAGGTTTGATTCACGCGCTCGCAATACTCCCAGCGCCCTTGGCGCACCATGTTGAGGAACTTCCCTTGATACAGCGTTTCCATGATACTCAGTAAAAACAGCGGCAGTGTGATGGCTGACCACACACTGCCGCTCTTGTTAAAATGAAGATTTCTTACTCGCGAACGAGCGTACGGAAGCGGGCGAGAATGCGGTTGGTAACCGGGCCGGCCTGTCCTGTACCGATGGTGCGCCCATCCAGAGAGGTTGCAGCAATCACCTCGGCGGCTGTACCGGTCAAGAAACATTCATCGGCACTGAGAACATCGAATCGGTTCATCACCTTCTCCATGCAGGGAATCCCCAGCTCGGTGCAAATATCAAATACGGCATGGCGAGTAATACCACCGAGGGCGCCCTCGGTAAGCGGGGGGGTCATGACAACACCGTTGCGAACAATGAAGATATTATCACCCGTGCATTCGGCAACATTGCCACGCTGGTTGAGCATAAGAGCCTCGCCGGCTCCTTGTTGAACAGCCTCCATCTTGGCGGAAATGCCGTTGAGGTAGTTCAGGCTCTTCACCTGCGGGCAAAGAATATCGGGGTTGGGGCGGCGGAATGATGAGGTAATCATGCTCAGGCCCTTTTCATACATCTCTGCCGGATACAGGGCAATATTCTGTACAATAATGAACATGCTGGGCTTGGGACAGTTGCGGGGATTGAGGCCCAAATCACCCTTGCCACGCGTTATCACCAAACGTATATAGCCGTCCTCCATACCGTTGGCGGCCACCGTTTCCTCTGTTGCGGCACACACCTCATCAAAAGTCCACGGGGACTCAATCATCAAATAACGCATGGAGTCAAAAAGGCGTACAATATGCTCTTGCAGGCGGAACACCTTACCGGAGTAGAAGCGAATGCCCTCAAATACGCCATCACCATACAAAACACCGTGATCAAAGACGGAAACCTGAGCCTCCGCCGAATCAACCAACTTGCCATCTAACCAGATTTTCATGGTAAATAATAAAGTAAAAATTGAACACGGTCATTATACCCGCATTTTCGTACATGTGAAGCAGAAAAAACGCTATACGGTCATTTTTTTACGGATTTCTGACATACAAAGCACTTGCAGAAGTAAAAGAGGCGTGATAGGATGCGCGCATGACCATACGCACCACCCTTGCCACCGTATTTTTCGCAGCAGCTGTCAGCAGTGTTTCTGCGACAGAGCTGACAATCGCCAAACCTGCAACAGAACAATCTGCCTTAACAACCTACACGGCCCCGCTGGAGGCTATGTTCGGGGTGATTGAGCAAATAAACGGCCATTTGAAATCTGCTCAAGATGAAGAGACTGCAGAAGCAGCCGGCGAGGCCATACAAGAGTTATTGCCATCGCTTGATGCAGCAGCAGTAGCGTTCAGCAACCTGCCTGCCCCCTCCCCCGAGGTACAGGCACAGCTTGATACTTGGTTTGCCGAGAGAGAGCACATTATGGAAAGCATGGTGAAAGAGGTAACCCGCCTACAAAATGAAGACCCGGCATTCTTCGGGTCTCAAACTCTCGTTGTTGCCATCGTTTACATCGGCGGCATTTTGGGAGGCGGTCAATAAAACACACCACTCACTTTATAACATTGGGCCGTTACCCCGGGTAACGGCTTATTTTTACTCGGCACTCGAAATTTCCCACAAACGGCGAGCCAAAGCATCTCGAGCAGCAGCCACTTGAGCACGGTGTTTACTTTGCCCCTCTGCACAGCCTAATTCTATGCCATGCCACAATACACGAGCCCTGAACGGACCGGCTGGCTGCGCCGCATCCACCGGTTGCACATCATACGCAGGGCCGGTCGTATCTATGGCTTGCAAAGTCTCTAACAACGCGCCTTTGTAATTGACATCTTTGAGAGACTCTGCATTCTGCAAGCTGTCCTGCAACAAACGCATCACGACCTTGCGCGCGGCATTATAGTTAGAGTCCATCATTACAGCACCGATAACGGATTCAAAGGTATTAGCCAAGGTCGAAACGGAATCTCGCCCGCCCATTTTTACCAACTGGGGGCTCATTTGTAAATAATCGCACCACCCTAATTCGCGGCATAAGTCGGACAAATGCTTTCTGCTGACAATACCGGAGCGCAATTTGGTGAGTTCGCCTTCATCAACCTTGGGAAACAAGCTGAACAACTCGCGACTCACCACCAGCTCCAACACGGCATCACCCAGATACTCCAAACGCTCATAATTCAGATTCGTACTCTTCTTTTGGTCGGCACTTGGGTGAGTAAGGGCCTGCACCAGCCATGTAATGTCTGTGAACTTATAATCGAGACTTGCCTCTACCTGCTCGTACTGCATGCGTGCATCTTAGCACAAAATCCCTACATTTACCAGTACAAGGGGTGTATGCAAAAGCATCATGACATTCTTTTCGGGCTTTATGGCATGAAATTGCGTTCACTCTTTCGACTTTTTCGAGTAGAATAGAAAAAACACTAAATCACAATTCAACGCAATGGCTGATCAAAATCAAAACTCGAACGGACGCCCGCCCGTCCCCCCGCCAGCCCAAGGTCGCACCAACTGGGGACTTTGGATATTGATTGCTGTTATCACCGGCATTCTTGCTCTGGCCTTTATGTCTGATGATGGCTTTGGCGGTTCCACCAAAAAGTTGACACTCGAGGAGTTCGAAAACGACTGCAAAGCCGGCAGAATCATTCTCAACGACCAAAGCAAGTTTCCCGTTGTCGTAACAACCAATAACGGCAGCACTAAAGCAAGCGTCACAGCATATAGACTCAAGCAAAATCCGCCCACAGAGTTGGGCACCTTTATTGTACCCTACGTGGACAGTGAGTCGATGAAAGACCTGCTCAACCAAGCCGGCATTACCAACAATGCCAGGCTGAGCAGCTTGCACAAAAATCAAGATACAGTTGAAGCCGTCACCGAAAAAACGGTAGTGGCCAATGTTCAACAAAATGCTGAACAAGAAGAGAAAACGCAAGAGACTAGCACAGAGAAAGAGACGGCTACACCCCCTGATGAAGCTCAGCAAAAAGCAGCAGAACAAGCGAAAACTGCACAAGATGACACCGCACCGGCAGAAATTGACGAGACTCCCGAATTGCGACAAAAACACGTACAGGTGGTTATACAGCGCCGTTACCAACTCAACAAACCCGATGTTATTACAGCAACGGAGTTTGAGAAATTACTTAAAGAAGGGCTCATACTGTACCCAAAAGACAGCAGCAGATTCAGCACAGAGGCCCATCCTGTTTCGATATTCAATCCCTTTATCGTAACCGTACCAATGGATGACAGCCGGTTTGTCATTGGTCAATACATCAAGAAAGCCCCTGTCACCAATGTTGACCCCAAGAACACCGAACCCGTGTTGGTCAACTTCAGCACCACGTTCCAGGGTGACAAGGTAAATGAATTGCTTGACAACAAGTTTACTCATAAGATTGAGAGTAATACATGGGAGGCCATCCTCATTAACTGCCTGCCCGTCATTATCATCATCTTCATCATCATTTTCTTCTTCCGTGCCCAAAGCGGAGGCCCGGGCGGTGCCATGAAGTTTGCTCGCAGTCGTGCACGATTGCTCGACCCCGCCAGCAATAACATCACCTTCAAAGATGTTGCCGGTATCTCCGAAGCCAAAGAAGAGCTCTGGGAGATTGTGGAGTTCCTGCGTAATCCCAAAAAGTTCCGCAACTTGGGTGGTACCATACCCAAGGGCGTGCTGATGGTAGGGCCTCCCGGCACAGGTAAGACGCTGTTGGCAAAAGCCATAGCCGGCGAAGCCGATGTACCGTTCTATACCATATCGGGCTCGGACTTTGTGGAGATGTTTGTGGGTGTGGGTGCCAGTCGAGTGCGCGACATGTTCGCCGAGGCTAAAAAGAACTCCCCCTGCCTCATCTTCATCGATGAGATTGATGCCGTAGGTCGCCACCGTGGTCACGGTGTAGGTGGCGGGCACGACGAGCGAGAACAAACCCTCAACGCCATGTTGGTAGAGATGGACGGTTTCACGCCCAATGAAAACGTCATCGTCATCGCAGCCACCAACCGCGTAGACGTGCTGGACCCCGCCTTGCTGCGCCCCGGTCGCTTTGACCGCCAGGTAATGGTACACTTACCCGATGCCGCAGGCCGAGAGCAGATTTTGCGCGTGCATGTGCGCAAGGTAAAACTTGACCCGTCAGTCAATCTGTCACCAATAGCCCGAGCAACCACCGGCTTCTCGGGTGCAGAGCTGGCAAACTTGGTAAACGAGGCTGCCCTTATAGCCGCACGCAAGAACCAAAGCACCGTTATGCAGGCAGACCTGGAAGAAGCGCGTGAAAAGGTGCGCTGGGGACGCGAGCGCCGTTCTCTCGAAATTACCGACAAAGAGAAGTACAACACCGCCGTGCACGAGGCGGGGCATGCTCTGTGCTTGCTTAAGACGGATTTGTCCAAGACCCTGCCCTTGCACAAAGTCACCATCATACCGAGAGGGCCGGCATTGGGCGTTACCATGATGTTGCCCGATGAAGACAAACACAGCGAGTACAAGAGCGAGCTGTTGGACTACATCGTCATGGCCATGGGTGGTCGCTGCGCAGAGCAAGTGGTATTCGGCGATGTTTCCGGCGGTGCACGCGGGGATATTCAGCAAGCCACAGCCATAGCACGCAAAATGGTGTGCGTATACGGCATGAGCGACAAGCTTGGTCCCATCGAATATGGCACCAACCACAGCGAGGTATTCTTAGCCCGCGATATCTCCCAAACAACGCGCAACTACTCCGAGCGCACGGCGCAAATCATTGACGAGGAAATTCAGCGCATTGTTACCGAGAATTATCAGCGTGCCATTAACATCTTGACCGAAAATAAAGACAAACTCATTCTCGTGGCAGACAAGCTCATCGAGTACGAAACCCTCAGCGGTGAACACATCGCCGAGCTCGTAGAAACCGGCACCATGCAGAACCCGCCCACGCGTGAACTGCCCCCGCCCATGCCCGAAGAGCCCGATGCCCCCACTGACCTGCAAACCCCGGATGACAATCCCCCTGCACCGGAAGATGTTGAGGAAGAAGAAAAAGAAACACCCAGATTCTAACAACACCTTACAATATAATACTTATGAACAGCAAGGAATTAGCAATGGCATGCGCTGCTGCTGCCGACGAAACGAAGGCCACAGACATCGCCGTGTATGACCTGCGCGGCACCTCCTCCATCACAGACTTTGCCATTGTCTGTACCGCAACCTCCACCCCGCACCTTCGCGCTGTGCTCGGAGGTATCGATAAAGAAGTGTTCGAGAAATACCAAATCACCCCGGTATATGCAGAGCGCACGCCTAACGCGCTGTGGTCCGTGCTCGACTACATAGACGTCATGGTCCACATTATGGCCGCAGAGGTGCGCGATTTCTATGGTCTGGAGAAGTTCTGGAAAGAAGAAAACCGTATCGATTGGCAGCCCGTAGCAAAATAATAGAGATTACCTCAATAAGCAAACCCGCGCTTCTCATGGCAAGCGCGGGCTTTTTTATGTTATGATTTTTACGCGTTAGAACAATTAAGAAAATAAAAATTCAGACGCAAAAAAGCTATGTCGAATTGTTACAACGCAAAGATTTTTTAGTTCTGAGCAGCAGATGCTGACTCTACCTCAACCGGGGTATCTGCAGGCGGAGTCGTTTCGGCAGTGGGAGTCTGCTCAGCAGGGGGCGACGCGGGTTCTGCCGTAGGTTCATCTGTTGTAGGGGGAGGAGCCTCGTTATTCGCAGCGGCTTTTTGAGCGGCAGTTTTTTCCGTTTGAAGCAAGGGCTCATCAACGCCGACAAAAGCAGAGGGGAAGAAGAGACGGGCGGGAGCCTCGGCATTGTTAATAGCCTCGATGGTGGGGTCTACCCCTTCCTTACCGTTGAAATTAACAGCGCGGCGGAAAATGGAGGTATCAACCCCGAACACCATGTAGCGGTTTACTTGGTAAGGAGAAACCTCGCAGTTCACCTTCTTCTCAATCACGGTAAAAGCAGCTTGATAATGAGCTAATTTAAGCGTTGCCCGCATGGGGGCGGTATGGTAACCGCCCGGGTAACAATAGGTGCTGCAATTGCCAAACCACTCCATCAGAGTGGAGCGAGAATCTACGAGCTCTTTTTTCAGCTGAGATGCGTAATCTACCGAGGTTTGTTTATAGCGTTTCCACTTACTGGGGTAGAGGTGGTTCCACGAATGAGAGCCGATGGTAGCCCCGTGCTGAAGCATCTCTTTAAGCTGCTCGGGGGTCATAGATGAGCCTTTCACGCCTACATAGCGGACATATACAAAAAGAGTGAACGGATACCCATATGCTTTAAGCACGGGGTAGGCATCGGTGTACACACTCTTCCATCCATCGTCTATGGTAATAAGCACGCATTTTGCAGGCAAGCAACGGGTTCCGAATCTCCATTCCAAGAAATCCTGCATAGAAATAACGCAGATATCAGAGTCTTTCAAAAACTGCATTTGGCGGCAAAACTCTGCCGTTTTCATGCGCATTTCGGTAGTAGATTTCGTATTGCTGAAATCGTGGTACCCCAACACGGCCACCCGAGTTTGCTCTCGAGGCACAAGCGGTTGCTTGAAGTGGCATGTTACCCAATCGCCATTGGGAGTACGCTTGGAAAGCCCGGCATATATCGGCGGCAAGTAGCTTTCGATAAGGGTCATACCATCCGGCGGGGTCATCAAATCGGGAGAAGGTGCAGGTTTAATGACCTCCAACTCAGCCAGTTCTTCGGGTGCCATTTCTCTGGGCGCTAACACAGAGTGCCCCGGCTCCGTTGACTCGGCAGGAGCAATCGACGCCTCCACCACAGACACTTCAGACTCAGGCAGAGGGTTTTCAGCTATTTCAACTACCTCGGCATAATCGCCATCAACAAACAATTCTTCGGCATTTTCAGCGGAAATAACCGGTATGGTAGTAGGCTCCGCCCCCTGCACTAAAGCAGGCAACCAGCAAAGAATTGAAAGAGATAAGCGCATGGCGTTATGACAACAATTAGCGACCGGGTACCATCTCAAAAGTGAAGCCTTTGAGGTACTCTGTCTCGGGGATATTGAGGAGTACGGGGTGATCAGGGCTCTGCCCGTGAGAGGCCACAAGGCGCAATGTGCAATGACCGTCTACTGCGGCCTCAGCTATCACCTCGCGGAACATGGACGTGCTGGCATGGTGAGAGCAACAGAATGTGGAGAGCACCCCACCCACGGGCAACATTTGCATGGCTCGCAGGTGAATCTCTTTATACCCGCGCATAGCCCCGCTCAAGCTCTTTTTGTTGCGTGTAAAGCTGGGGGGGTCGAGTATGATGAGATCCCATTTCGGGTCGGCACCATTACGCACGGCATCGCTCTCGCGTTTCAGGAAGTCGAATGCATTCTCGGCAACAGCCTCCACCTTCACGCCGTTAAGCTCGGCATTACGGCTTACTGCCGCTGCGGCATCTTCAGAAATATCTACCGCCGTCACACTTGCCGCACCGGCTTTGGCGCAGGCTAAGGCAAAACCGCCTTGGTTGCTGAAACAATCAAGTACTCGGCGTCCGCGGGCAAAGCGGGCAACTTCTTGGTAATTCTGCATTTGGTCAAGATACAGACCTGTTTTTTGACCTGTAGCAAGGTCTACCATAAACTTGAGGCCACGCCCGGTTGCCTCGAAAGGTGCAGGCATTTCACCGGCGGCAACATAGGTTGCCGGCTCTATGCCTTCCGCTATCAGCATGGGCGAATCATTGCGTACAATAATGGCACGAGGCTCAAACAAATCGCCGAGTATATCACGAATCAACCCCAAGCGTTGGTACATGGCCAGAGTAAGCGTCTGTACCACCAAGACATCCTTATACCGGTCTATTATCAAGCCGGGTAATCCGTCACTCTCGCTCCACACCACTCGGCAAAGTTCTTCCCCGGGCAGCATGCGCTCTCTGAGCATCATGGCTTGTGATATTCGTCGTGCAAAAAAATCACGGTCCAAATCTTGCTTGCGGCGAGAAAAGCGGCGCGCCACAATCTGAGAATGCGGGTTATACATAGCCGAGCCCAAATAATGGTCTCTCTGGTCTTTCAACGCCACAACATCCCCCGGTGCCGGGTTGCCGAACACGGTTCGCACCTCCGTACCATACACCCAATCATGCCCATGGAATATGCGCGCCTTAGGCGCAATGATTAAACCTGCCATAACGCGCGCACAATACCATAAAATCACATTTTTGTCAATTCTCAAAAAATTAACTTTACTTTAGTATTGACAAAAGAGAACTTTTAAGCGAAAATGAGTTTATGAAAAACGCCTTTACCCAACTCTGCGTAGCGTTGGCGGCCGGCATACTGGCCGCAGGCAGTTTACAAGCTGCAAACAAGGTGGTAGTGCAAGATGCACACTGCAATAAGACGGCTGTTACCTACCCACTTCCCAAAGGATGGAGAGGCAATGGGGATGTCAAATGGAACACGAACGCAGAGCAGCAAGGCACCATGTGTGTACGCACCATGCAAATAATAGATGCAGGTGCCGATATGACCGTGCATTACATCTCTGCATATGAAGCCCCGCTGCGCCGCTCCAACCCTACGGCCAACGAGCTGGCACAAATGCTGATGCACACGGTAACAAGAATGCCCGGCAAAGAGGCCACGGAGCTGACACACGCAACACTCTATGCCGTACCGCAGGAGCTGGTAGACTTCCGTATGGGGCGAGACCGACTGAACCGCAAGCTCGGCAAGAAGATAGAGGGCAAAGTGTATGCCGTAGCAGCCGTATGCTCTGACGGCACAGTGATAGGTGCCATTGTATATGAGCGAAGTGAGCGAAAGTTCTTGGGTGCAACCCGCACAGTCACCTTCCACGACATATGCATTATGAGCAACGAGGCCGGGAGTACCGCAACCGACCTTGCCCAGCTGAAAGCTTCTGCCGAAAAAGCCGAATATAACCCCGAGTGGATTAGCGACCAGATTCGCATTACCGCCAACAGTATAGACGGCATGCCCAAGCTTGACGAAAAAGCACTGCCCACCATTGCCGGCAAAGCCGAAGCCCGTCTTAAACTCGGCTTACCAACGGTAATCGACTGCATGTACGACACCTACAGCAAACATGGCGTTGTCCGGAAAATGGCACACAACTAATCGGCAAACTAAAGCCGACAAACTGTTTAATGAGAGACAGGTATGCCACCTGTCTCTCTTTTTATTTAATTTTCACCGCAAAGAGCACTGAGCATAAGCTTAAGTTCAGCAACATGCGAGCGTTCTTCGGCAACAATAGCGCACAAAGTACGCCGCGATGCTTCATTGTCGGTAACTGCCAGTAACTGCTCGTACATAACAATAGCCTCAGACTCCGCACCGAGTATCGCCTGAACCGCTTCTGCCAAAGCACCATATCCGCCACTTTTATCATTTATTGCGTCAACCATAAGACGGGGAATAACACCGAATAAAGACGACTACGGATTTAATTTTTTTCAAAAACATATATCATATGAATAAACTCTGCACTTGCCAAGGCATCAAAAATATGCTAGAAGAGAAAGCACGTGCAAGAGGAACTACCATGGAAACAACCTGATGACGGCGAACTGGAAAAGTACGCCGACCGCACGCGTCGCAGTTTGATAGCAAGGTTACACGACTGGCAAGACCAGCGCAGCTGGGACGAATTCTACCGCACATACTGGCGTCTTATATACTCCGTGGCCATACAAGCAGGCTTGCGAGACGACGAAGCCTGGGACACCGTGCAGGAAACCATACTTACCATAGCCAAGCAAAGTCGCAACGGTGGGTATGACCCACAAAAAGGCTCTTTCAAGAAATGGCTATGGCATATCACCATTTGGCGAATCAAAGACAGATTCAAGCTACGCACCCCCGAAACAGCCCCCGCCGATAGTGTAGACGCCGATAACCAGCCTGACTTAACCGAAGAAAGCTTTGAGCAGGTATGGGAAAAAGAGTGGCAGCGCAATCTTATTAAAGCTGCTACCGAGCGAGTAAAAATGCAGGTAAAACCCAAGCAGTTTCAAATTTTCGACTACTGCGTTCTGCGCGGCATGAGTACGGTAGAAGTACGCCGAAAACTCGGCGTCAGTTTAGCCCAAGTATATTTGGCACGCCACCGAGTCGGCGCGCTACTGCGCAAAGAAATTGAGGAGCTACGTAAAAACGAAAGATAAGCCCCCCAACAAAGCCGAAGGTCAATGCAACTGACGGCGGTGCGGGTTCATGTCTCGGGCGTGGTCTTCGCGGTCTTCTCGGTTACGGAGCTTGTGGCGTTTTTCTCGTTTGGTAACGCGCTCGAGGGTCATTTGACGTTTGGCAGAGCGGCGCTCGAGCTCGGCAATTTCGTTTTCTAGGTTGAGGAAGTGTTCGTAACGCTCAGGCGAAAGTTCTCCGTTTTCTAACGCCGCCCGAATCGCGCAGCCTGCATCTTTACGATGAGAACAATCGGCAAATCGGCACGCGTACGATAATTGAGTGAGATCATCGAATTGAGCACGCAGAGAGGCCACATCCGTCCACATCTGAATCTCTCGCATACCGGGGTTGTCAATAAGCACACCACCACCGGGCAGCACCACCAGCTCGCGAGCAACGGTTGTATGACGACCCTTGCCCGTTACCTCATTTACCCCACCGGTTTCAAGCCATTCATCCCCCAGTAGCGAGTTCACGAATGTACTTTTCCCCACGCCGGAGGAGCCCACTACGGTAATGGTTGTACCCTTGGGTACTCGGCGCAAGTACTTAGGATAGCCTTTTTTCCAGCGAGCCACGATAGGGTATACCTCTACCCCCAATGCGGCGACTTCATCACACGCGCGTTTCATCACCTCGGGCTCAACGATATCTTCTTTATTAATCAGCACTACAGGCTTGGCCCCACACTTATGAATAAGAGTAAGGTAACGTTCTATACGGCGCAAGTTGTAGTCGCTATCAGCATCTGTTACCAGCACCACCATATCCACATTGCAGCCAATGACCTGCTCTGCACAGCTTTTACCCGGGGCTTTTCGAGAAAAACGGTTACGGCGAGGCAGTAACGCCCGAATAACAGGTAGGTCTTTGCCCGTGCCGGGGTCTACTGCCACCCAATCTCCCACGGTCGGCAGGTCGGCATCACTCACGGCCTCGTGCCATACCTTACCGCAAAGCACCACCTCATGGTCACCCTTGCCCTTGGCTATCACGGTGAAATTATGACGTGTCTCGCGAATTATACGGGCGGGGTACCACGCAGGCTCTTCAAGCGCAGCAAAGGCAGCAGCAAAATCGGCATTCCAGCCGAGCATTTCCATAGTTACGGTCACGAAGGGATGATGGTAGCGTGTTCAATAATTTGCAAAGCAATGTGCTCTTTGGTATCTTGCGGCAAATGTACCTCGTAGTCAGGGTAAATGAGCACCACCTCATTTTCTCGGGAATCGAAACCGATACCGGGTTTAGAAACATCGTTGGCCACAATCATATCGCATTGCTTACGTACAAGTTTATCACGGCCGTATGCAATGACGTCATTCGTCTCTGCCGCAAACCCAATCAACTTGCCCTCAAAACCGAATACCGAGCGCATGCTGCCGAGTATATCGGGAGTACGCTCTAGTTCCAAGACCATTTTATCTGATTGTTTTTTGATTTTTTGGTCGGCGCACACCACAGGGCGATAATCTGCCACTGCCGCGCATAAGATGGCAACATCAATCCCTTTTATCATATCTTTCACGGCATCGTACATCTGCTGCGCGGTCTCGACGGGAATATAGTCGACCCCGGCGGGAATCTCCAGCGTGGTGGGCCCGGAGATAAGCAACACCTCGTGCCCCTCGTGCCGTGCGGCCCCGGCTAAAGCATACCCCATGCGCCCGGAAGAACGGTTGGTCAAATAACGGACGGGGTCAAGCGGCTCTCTTGTAGGACCTGCGGTGATGAGAAATTTCATGGTAATAGCAACGGAGAGTTAATTCTGTTTTTCTTGCTCGCGGAGCTTTGCCTGAATACCGCGAATAAAGACCGATTCTAACGAATTGCGGGCAGAGTTAGTACCCAGCCAAGCATCACCGGCAAGGGCTTGAATCTGCTCCAGCAACTCGGGTGCAGGGTTACGGAGGGAAACCTCGGTGGTGGTGCGGTCTCGGGTAATATCTTCCATAGCACCGGCAGCAATCATACAGCCCCGGTACAAAATACCCACGTTGTCGCAAATTTCCTGTACTTGTTCGAGAAGGTGAGAGCACAAGAAAACCGTCATGCCCTGCGCTTTGAGATTAAGTATAATATCTCTGATAGCGCGAGAGCCTATGGGGTCTACCCCGGCTGTAGGTTCATCCAGCACAAGTAAGCGGGGACGCTGCACCAATGCCTGAGCCAACCCCACACGCTGTAACATACCCTTGGAGTACCCCCCCAAGCGGCGATGCGCCGCCTCTGTAAGGCCGGCAAGCTCCAGCATCTCGGCCGTGCGCTCACGCAACGCTTTGCCTCGCAACCCGCATAAGCGCCCATAAAAGCGCACCGTTTCTTCCCCGGTAAGAAACTTGTAGAAATAGGGATTCTCCGGTAGAAAACCTATTTCATTACGGTTAGAAGCGGCTGTGGCGGGCTGCCCGAACACGCGGCAGCTGCCTTCGTCGGGAGCGAGCAACCCCACCAAAGCCTTCATAATTGTGCTTTTACCGGAGCCGTTCGGGCCGATGAGACCATATACCGAGCCTTGCGGAATGCTCAGGCTCACGCCTTTCACGGCGTAGACACCGCCTTTACCCCAATGCCCGGGGAAAGTCTTGTGAATGTTTTCAATCTCAACGGCATTCATACGGCAAGAGCGTTACTGAGCATTTGCCATCAGGCGCAGCATATTGGCAGCCATGGTGATACCCTTCTCGAAAATCTCCACACGCATATTTTCATTGGGGGAGTGAATGCGGGCATCGGGCAAATCCATACCCAAGAAGAGGGCGTCTTTACCCAGTTGCTTGGAGATTTCGGCAATAATCGGTATAGACCCACCCTCTCGCACCAACACGGGAGGATTGCCGAAGGTGTCTTCTAATGCCTTTTGTGCAGCCTTGCCCCATGTGGAGTGAGGGTCGCAAATGTAGGCCTCGCCGCCATGCTGGCGGGTAAACTTCATGCGTACACTCGGCGGGCATACCTTGCGGAAGTGAGCCTCTACCTTGTCCAGAATATCCTCGGGATTTTGCCCGGGTACCAAGCGGCAACTCATCTTGGCCAAGGCTTTGGTGGGTATAACAGTCTTGGAGCCCTCGCCCTCGTAGCCGCCGGAGATACCGTTGAGCTCGAAAGTGGGGCGGGCATAGACGCACTCCGCACCGGTATAGCCGGTCTCGGTACGCAGGCAGGGCACGCCGGTAAGTTCGGCAAGCTCGGCATCGCTCATACCGGGTACGCGCTTCCAACTGTCTTTTTCCCACTGGGCAATATCGCTCACGCCGTCATAGAAACCTTGCACGGTAATATGGTTATCGGCATCGTGAGTAGTAGCAATCATCTCACAGAGGGTCGTGATGGGGTTGGCAACCGAACCACCGAAAACGCCCGAGTGCAAATCCATACAAGGAGCGGACACCTCCAGCTCAAAACAGCACAAGCCCTTAAGGCCATAGGAGAAAGAGGGAATATCGGGAGCAGCCATACCGGTATCGCTTACCACAATCACATCGCAGGCAAGCTCTTGTTTTACCTCGGGTCTTTGAATAAACTCGAACAAGCTGGTACTGCCACGCTCCTCTTCACCCTCGAGCAAGAAAATGACGTTAAGCGGCAGGGCGCCGTCCTCTTTGATAACCTGCTCCACACCCAAAATGTGGGCCATAATCTCGCCCTTATCATCAGAAGCACCGCGTGCATATACTCGGCCGTCTCTCACGGTGGGGGTAAAGGGGTCACTGTGCCACTCATTCAACGGGTCTACGGGCATCACATCGTAGTGGCCGTATATCAAAATCGTGGGCTTACCCTCCACCTTGGGGCTATGTGCCACCACAATGGGGTGTATGTCGGTAAGATGCTTCTTGGCATCAAACCCGAGACTTGCCAACTTGTTCACCAAGAAATCGGCACAACGCTCTACATCCGCAGCGTGCTCTGCTACGGCAGAAACACTCGGGATACTCAAAAAGGCAAAAAGATCATCAAGTTTGCTCATGAGGGTATTGTACCCTACAGTACACTCTCACGCAAGACTTAATTAAGTACGCGCCGAGCCGAAATCAGCAAAAAATGGCTTTTTTATACGATGTGCGTATTGTTGAAAATTAGCGCAAAAGCTCATCAGCGCTTGCTTCTTTCACGTGGAGGGTAATTATTTTCTCGGGTAACCCGGCAGGTTTGACGGTAATTTTAACAACGCCTTTGCCTTTACGTTCGGCGCGCACCACGGCAAGCATGCGGCCATTGAAAAACTCTTGTTTCGGGCTTTGCATGCAAGTATGGTCTACCGGGTTGCCATTGCAGCACCCAATAAGAACAGCCGGCCCCTCTACAGAAATGCTCACCTTACGACAATCAGTAGGTACAACATGCCCGGATTTATCTTGAACGGCCATCGAAATATAGGCTAAATCTCGCCCATCACCAACAATTTCTTCGCGGTCGGCTACGGCATCTACGCGCGTTGCAGCCCCGGTTGTGACACGCGTTGCCTCAGCCCAGGGTTTACCATTTTTAGTCACCACAACTTTGAGCTCCCCGGGTTGATATTTTACATTTTCCCAAACGAAACGGTAAGCATTTTTACACACTTTGACCCCGGCTTGAGAAAAATGTTCACCATCCCCTTTACGGCGCACCCCTTGGCTGCGCCCATTAACGAAAAGCTCGGCCTCATCACCTGACGAAAAACACATCACCGGCGTTACTTGACCTTCTCTACCTCGCCAGTTCCAGTGGGGCAAAAGGTGCGCAAACTTTTCATCTGCAGCCCAACGGCTCCGATACAGGTAATACGTATCTTTCGGGAACCCCGCTAAATCAATAATACCGAAATACGAACTGCGAGAGGGAGCTTTATTACCCAATTTACGGTATTCTCGCATAATGGCCTTTCGCTGTTTCTCCGGCAAATGCTTGATATTGTTCTCAAGAGACGCATCTTGATTATAGGGAGTCGGCTCGCCGAGGTAATCATGCCCGGTCCACACAAACTCGCCGGCGACGCGAGGCACGGCATCTTGCACGGTAAACTCCACATCCGGACAATATCCCCACCCGGGCGCAAATAAACCATAGGCGCTTACCTGAAACGGTATGGAGCCATCACCTACGTACCCACCATTTACCCCCCATCTCAAGGGAAATACGTATGTATCCCTAGTACCGACACAGGATGCGGTCTCCGAACCGTAAAAAGGCTTATCGGGGCGTTTCTCGGTATAGCCGGCATAGTGTGACGGCTTGTAATTATAGCCGAATACATCTTGCGTATCGCCAAAACCATTGTAGGCGCCATTGGCTGCATTTGTACCTACGGTGTATGGGCGCGTAGTATCGTATATGCGAATTTCATCCCGCAGCGCCTCAGAGATTTTTACACCATCTTGACGTGTAATTTCGGGCACTTCATTGCCACCACTCCAAGCAATGATACATGGGTGGTTGCGGTCACGGAGCATGAATTGACGAACATCCCTTTTCCACCAAGAGTTCCAGAAAAGGTGGTAACCGTTACGCTTATCATATTTCTGATATTTCCAAATATCGAAAAGCTCATCAACCACCAGCATGCCGTGTTTGTCGCACAAATCCAGAGCCTGCGGAGCCGGTGGATTGTGGGTCATGCGTATGGCATTGCACCCCATAGATTTCAGCGTCTCAATTTTGCGCTCGTATGCGCGCTCATGAAACGCAGCCCCCAGTGGGCCGAGGTCGTGGTGCTCGCATACGCCTTTTATTTGAACCCTTTTACCGTTAAGATAAAAGCCATCTGCCCGCCACTCGATATCACGCACCCCGAACTTTGTTGTACGGGTGTCCAAATCTTTATCCTCCATTTGCAGCGTTGTTGTTAGCTCATACAAATGCGGGGATTCACAACACCAAAGGCGAGGGGCGGGCAACTCGAGGTATTGCTCGACGGTTACAGATTTTCCGGCCTGTACCCGCAATCTTTTCGGGGGGGCTTTAGATTTTTCGACTTGTTGCAAAACTTTGACATCGACTGTTTTATTACCGGTATTACAAATGGTAGTTTGCACACATACCGTAGCTGATTTATCACGGATTTTGGAAGTCGTCACACAAATGCCCCATTGGTCGATATGCACAGGGGGCGTCTTCTCAAGCCAAACATGTCGATAAATGCCGGCACCGGGGTACCAACGGGTTGACTGTGGATGATTAGTAGCCAACACCATAACTACATTTTTTTTACCCGCTCGCAGGTAGGGTGTCATATCCACCCGAAACGAGCTGTACCCATACGCCCATTCCCCTGCTTTTCTTCCATTGACAAAAACTTGGGGATTCGCCATGACTCCGTCGAAGTCCAAATAATAACGTTCCGCTTCGGCATCAAAATCGGCCGGTATATTAAACTCTCTGGAGTACCACCCATGACCACACCATGGCAGTTTGCCGGTTTCATTAGGCTCATCGGGCAAGAACTTGCTTTCAATCGCCCAATCATGGGGTAACTGTACTTTTCTCCACCCCTTGGTAACAAATCCGGGTGTTAACTCTCGGTACAAAGGAGGCATCGTGATTACCTTACCCTTGGCATCTATAAACTCAACCTCTCTTATGCTGGCCCAATTCCCCTTCCCGACAACAGAAATTTTAAGAGATAGAATTGTGCGACCACCAATATCTATCGTTGTTTCCTCGCCTTTTGTTGTTAGCTCTTCTGTTTGTTTTTTCTTACCGTAATCGAGTTGAACTTTGATTTGTTTGGGGGTCTCGTTCTCCCAAACAATGCGAACAGAATGAACTTTTCTTTTAATCTTGGGCTTTATCAATAAGTAATGCCCCGGCTTATTATCTTTAGCAGCCCAACGAGTCTGCACTAAACCATCTGCCGCTTTTGAGGCTTCATTCCCAAGCTCCTCTGAATCTGCACTCACCCAAGAATCAAGCACCTCCGGCTGACCTTTTCCCCCGTACTTAAACTTCCAGCCATGGTCAAAAGAAATGCGAGCACCACCCATGGCTACCAACGCCACAATGTAATACATGATGAAAGCTCGCAAAATCATTGTCTGCAAACTACCACAAATCGTATGACAAGACAAGAGAAAAACTCAGATAAAAAAAATCCTTTGCATGGCAAGATTGATTCTTGCTAGAATAAAATACGGTGTGTTAGAATCAACTTCATGGTACATTTTTTTCGATTTTTCCTGCTCACAACAACCCTTTGCATGGGTATGTTTGCGCAACAAGCCGAAGCCGTTGTGTGGGCAAAGTTCTCAGAAGACGGCAAGTGGGCCTTGGTACCTCTGGCAGACGGTTTTGATTTTCCCGTGGGAAAACCCAATGGTGACGGCTACTACAAAGCACGTGGGCTGCGTTTGAAGTCGCCACGCCACTTGGGCGAAGACTGGAATGGTAATGGCGGTGGCAACACCGATTTGGGAGACCCGGTATACACCATTGGACATGGGCTGGTAACATATGCCGACGATGCTAAGGGGCGTTGGGGTAAAGTAGTTATTGTGCGGCACGCCTTCCGTGACCCGAAAAGCGGGCGTGTTCTTTGTTGCCAAACTCTTTACGCGCATCTGGACCGCATTGATGTTAAACTCGGGCAATTGGTGGGCCGAGGGGACCAGATTGGCACCATCGGCACCAACAATGGCATGTTCCCTGCCCACTTGCATGCTGAACTTCACTACAACATTTTGGTGAATTGTGGTCAGCAAGGCATCCCCAAAACCGCCAAGAACTACGGCGACCTCACCGCCTTTATCAATCACTACCGCCGCCTTAAACGAGAAATTACGTTCGTGAAGGTACCGGTGGGGTGTTTCTTACCCTACAAAGACACGGAAGGATTATAAAGTGCCATGAAGACGTGCTTGTTCGGTGGCTCATTTGACCCCATCCATACGGGGCATTTAACCATTGCAGAGGCAGCAGTAACGCACGGTGGGGTCGACAAAGTGGTGTTTCTGCCGGCTGCATGTTCGCCATTCAAAACGGGTAAGGGAGCATTTTTCTGCGCCGAGCAGAGGCTCGACATGCTCTACCGCGCTACGCAAAACTTACCCTGGGCCGATGTTTCGGACTTAGACTTAATTCTTCCCCCGCCCAGTTGGAGCTGGCGCATTGTGGAAGTATGGCAACAACAGCATCCTCAAGATGAATTGTATTGGCTGATGGGCACCGACCAATGGGAGCAATTGCACAAGTGGGCACGTTATGATTACCTGACAAAGCACCTGCACTTCATCGTTTACCACCGAGATACCCCACCTCAGCCGCGAAACGGTGTGCGCTCCACCTTCATCTCGGGGGCACATCCCGCATCATCCTCGGCCATTCGAAAAGCCCTGCAAAATGGTCACCCCATCCCCCTCGAATGGATACCACAAGGACTGGGCCATTATCCGAAAATGAATTGATTTTCCGCCAAATTAAGCCATACGGCTTGCACAAAGGGAGCACGCGTGGTATACTGGGCGCATGCCCAAAATTGCATTGATTCAGCAAGAAGCCGTCGCAAAACCGGCAGAGAACAAGCGTATGCAGATGCAAGCCATCCGCGAGGCAGCCGCCGGCGGGGCTCAGATTGTGTGCACGCAAGAGATGTGTACCACATTGTACTTCTGCCGCACACAAGATTGCGAATTATTTAACACGGCAGATCCCATACCCGGAGAATGGACGAATGAGCTGTGCGTCTTGGCGCAAGAGCTGGGGATTGTCATCGTTGCAGCCGGATTCGAGAAAAGAGCCACGGGCATTTATCATAACACCGCATGGGTTATAGATGCTGACGGCAAATTCTTGGGCATGTACCGCAAGATGCATATACCGCAAGACCCCGGATTTGAGGAGAAGTTCTACTTTACCCCCGGCGACTTGGGTTACAAATGTTTCGACACACGCTACGGGCGTATCGGTGTTCTCATCTGCTGGGATCAATGGTACCCCGAAGCCGCCAGACTCACCGCCATGCAAGGGGCCGAAATCATCTTCTATCCCACCGCCATCGGCTGGATTCCCGGAGAAGAAGAACTCTACACAGCCCAACACTGCGCTTGGGAAACCGTACAACGCGGACATGCCGTAGCTAATGGCTGCTATGTATGCGCAGTGAATCGCTGTGGAGTAGAGGGCGAAACTACCTTTTGGGGACAAAGTTTTGTGGCCGATTATTGCGGGCAAATCGTTGCAAAAGCCCCCATCGAGAAGCGCACCATTCTCTATGCCGACATAGATTTGAATGCCTTGGAAGCGCACCGCCGCATATGGCCGTTCTTCCGCGACCGCCGCATCGACTCATACAGTGGCATCACCCAACGATGGGGCAAGTAAAAACATGAGCAAAAGTATACAGAGCACATGCAAACCACCACTGCGAGTCATCGTAGTGGGCATGGGAGTGCGCTCCATGATATACTCAAGCGTGGCACTCACCAACCCGGAGCTGCTGCAAATAGTGGGTGTGGTAGATATAGACCCCAAACGCCGAGAGTACGCACGCCTCACCTTCGGTCTGGATGACGAGCAATGTTTTTGCACCGTAGACGAGCTGGTGGCAGTACCCAAATATGCCGACGCCGTCATCAACGGCACCATGGACAAACTGCATGTGAGCACCTCCTTGCCCTTATTGCGACACGGCTACGACATGTTGCTCGAAAAGCCCTTTGCCCTCAATGAAGCGGAGGCCGATGTACTATTGCAATGTGCGCAAGAAACCGGGCGCACCGTCATGGTATGCCACGTGCTGCGTTATGCGCCATTTTACCAAAGAATCAAGCAAGTGCTCCACAGTGGAGAAATCGGCAGAGTCATCAATATACAAATGACCGCCCAGGTGAATTACTTTCACGAAAGCGTGTCTTTTGTACGTGGCAAATATGCCTCGGCAGAGATATGCGGCTCGGGCATGTTGTTGACAAAATGCAGCCACGATTTGGATTTGATGGCCTGGTTAATGGGAGATAACCATCCGCAGAGAATATGCAGCGTAGGCAGTATGTACCAATTTGTGCCTGCACATGCCCCCGAGGGCGCAGGCACCCATTGCCTCAACGATTGCCCTGTGGCTAAAGATTGCCCCTACTCGGCACGTCGCCTCTACATCGAGAACCCGCAACGCTGGGCAGACAACGTGTGGTATGACAGCAACTGCGCCCCGCCGGAGACAAAGGAGGAGAAAGAAATGCTTCTCAGCTCACCGAATAACCCTTACAGTCGTTGCGTCTATCGTTGCGAAACGGATATTGTTGACCACCAATCCGTGCTGCTTCAATTCAACGATGGTGCTACCGGCACTTTCTCCATGACGGGCGGAGCCTCCGCCTCTACCCGCAACATTCACATTATCGGAACCCGCGGAGAACTCTACGGCAATTTTGAATCGGGGCGTTTCACCATATCACACATTGCACCCGAGGCACCTACCGGGAGAGTGCAACACATGGTAGATATCTCAGCCAGCCAAGAAGGGTGCCACCATGGTGGCGGAGACCGCGAGGTGGTGCTCGACTTCATCGCCCACCTGAGGGGAGAACCTACCTCCTCCGGCAAAACCCTGTTGCAAGACTCTATAAACGGCCACCGAATTGTCTTTTTGGCAGAAAAATCACGTTTGGCAAATGGCGCGGTGCAGGAATGGTAAGAACAATGGAGTCCCCCCACCAACAACCGAGATTTACCTACCCCGACCTGCCGATTTCTCGTCGTCGGCGAGAAATTGCCGAGGCTTTGCGCAACAATAGAGTGGTGGTTGTAGTGGGCGAAACCGGTAGCGGCAAAACAACGCAACTGCCGAAAATTGCGCTCGAGGTTGCCGGAACCCGCCGAGGCATGCTGGGCTGCACCCAACCACGCCGCTTGGCAGCGGTTGCGGTTGCCCGCCGCATTGCCGAAGAGGTAGGTTGCGACATCGGCTCCTACGTGGGCTACCAAGTGAGATTCGATGACAAAACCGGGCGCGATACCAAGCTCAAGTTGATGACAGATGGTATTCTGCTGGCCGAAACACAAGACGACCGAGACCTGCGAAAATACCACACCATTATCTTAGACGAAGCCCACGAACGCAGTCTCAACATCGACTTCCTGCTCGGCTATCTCAAACTTTTGATGCAGAGGCGGCAAGATCTCAAACTCATTATCTCATCCGCAACGATGGATGCAGGAGCATTCTCCGATTTTTTCGACAATGCACCGGTTATCAATGTGGAAGGGCGAACCTACCATGTAGACTACCACTACATGCCGCAACGCCATCCCGATGAAGAATTACCGCAACATGTAGCACGCGCCGTACAATGGCTGTCTGAGTACGATGAGCGTGGGGATGTTCTCGTATTTTTACCCGGAGAGCGCGAGATTCGAGACTGCGCAGATGAGCTCAATGCCCTGAATCTGCCCCGCACCGATATACTGCCGCTTTTCGCCCGTTTAGGACTTGCCGAACAACAGCGCATCTTTCACCCATCGGGCAAATATCGCCGCATTGTACTGGCCACCAACGTGGCAGAAACCTCGCTCACCATACCGGGTATTATCTATGTGGTAGATAGCGGGCTGGCGCGTATCTCTCGCTATCTGCCGGGACGACAAATTCAGCGCTTGCAGGTAGAACCTATCTCCCAAGCCAGTGCTCGACAGAGAGCAGGCCGTTGTGGTCGCGTGACCGAGGGTGTCTGCATTCGCCTGTACTCTCAAACGGATTATGAAACGAGAGAAGCCTACACAGACCCCGAAATCAAACGCAGCGCCTTGGCCGGGGTCATCTTGCGTATGGCCGACCTGCACTTACCGCCACTGGGGGAGTTTCCCCTACCCGACCCACCCAGCCCGCGACTTGTAAACGAGGGCTACAAAACTCTCCGAGAAATCGGGGCCTTAGATCGCCACAAAAAACTTACCAACACCGGCCGCAGCTTGGCTCGTCTGCCTTTGGACCCACGTTTGGGGCGCATGCTGTTAGAGGCAGAACACCAGCATTGCCTGCCCGAGTTGCTGGTTATTGTTGCGGGGCTGAGCATTATGGACCCGCGAGAACGCCCGCAAGAGTTTGCCACGCAGGCAGACCAAGCTCATGCTCAATGGAAAAACGCCGACAGCGACTTTCTCTCCATGCTCACCCTGTGGCGCAGCTCGTTAGCGTTCAAAACAAAACGTAATCTCAACCGCAATCAACTGCGCAAATGGTGCAGCAAAAACTACCTCAGCTTTCTGCGCATGGTAGAGTGGCATAATCTGGAGCAAGACCTCTCTGTGGCTCTACAAGACACCATGAGATGGAGCATACCTGCCCTGCCGGAAGAGACAGAGCAAGCCACCCCGGAAATGATACACCGCGCTATTTTGGCCGGGGCCCCTCTGCAATTCGGTTTCTGGCGAGCAGAGGAAAAAGTATACCGAGGGGCCGGCGGACGGGATTTCTCCATTTTCCCCGGCAGTGGCATGTTCCGCCGACAAAAGCGCGCAGAATGGGTATTCGGCACAGAGCTGGTAGAGACCAGCCGATTGTTCATGCGACGATGCGCCATCCTGAACCCGGAGTGGGTAGAACAAGTTGCCCCCCAATTATGCTCACACCACGCCTACGATGCAGCATGGGATAAAGCAGCAGGCCAGGTTTTTGCCAAAGAACGAGTTACCTGTGGTGGACTTACCATTATAGATGGTCGTCGCATCAGCTATGCACGCATCAACTTGCCCGCGGCGCGAGAAATCATGATTCGTGACGGTATCATGGAGCAACAATTACGGGATACGCCCCCTTTCATCAAACACTTGGCAGACATGCGAGAAGAAGTTCGTACCGTGGAAGCCAAGCTGCGACGTAGAGACCTCATTTGGTGCAATGAGGGAGTGTTCAACTTCTTTGACGAACGCCTGCCCAAAGACTGTGCCGGTGAAAAAGCTCTGCGTAACTGGCGTGAAAAGGAAGAAAAAACAGACCCACAATGCCTTTTTATACCCTACGGCGATTGCGTATACCCCGGCGAGGATGACGCACCCGCAGACCTCTACCCGGATGAGCTGCATGTAGCCGGTGGTGAATACCCCGTGTATTACAGCCATGCGCCCGGTGAAGCAGACGACGGCATCACTCTAGGGGTACATATCGACCAGTTGGCGGAGTTTCCGGATTGGTTACCGAGCTGGGGAGTGCAAGCCCACTTGGCCGATCGCGCAGAAATACTGCTGCGCACCTTACCCAAAGATGTTCGCAACTTCTTAATGCCCATAGCGGAAGCAGCAGATGATTTTGCAGAAGATTGGTACGATAAAGAGCCGGATCGTCCGCTGGGCCAAGCTCTTGCTGAGTTCGTAATGCGCCGCACTCAAAAATTCTGCAATGCGCAGCAATTTGACTTTACGCGTCTGCCCGCAGACTTAGTTACCAAGATTTGGGTATGCGATGACCGGGGGGATGAACTAGCGTTCGGGACCGATGCTCAAGCGCTGCGCGAGAAATTATCAGAGTACCGACAAAAGCGCTTCCGCAAGCAGGCGTCGCGCACCTTCTCTGCCTCGCCCATGACTCGGTGGGATTGCGGTAATCTGCCCGCCACAATAGATGTGGGTACCGGCCAAGGCTACCCGGCCTTGCAAGATGACGGCGAACGAGTTCGCATCAAGGTGTTCCCCTCCCAAACAGAGGCAGACCGCGCCCACCGTTTCGGTGTGCGAAGATTAGCTCTGATTAAATGCGGCGATTTCATCAACGGAATCCGTAAAAAGCTTCCGCTCAAATCCATCGCGGCCAAGCTAGCGCTCACCACACTGGGAACGGCCCCCAAAAACAATGCAGCAGACACCATTTATGCCGCCATGGATGCAGCCCTGAGTGCCCCCCTTCCCCGCACACCGGAGCAATTTGACGCTGCCTGCACCCGCATGAGAGAGCAACTGTATGACACCATCGCCGGCACTCTCAACAAAGTATGGGAACAATTGGCCGAGGCCGACCGAGCCCTGAGAGAATATTGCCTGACCGCCTGCCGAGACCGCTACGCCGCCCGCATTGCAGAAGACCTGCAACGAGATTGGCAATGGCTTACGCGCCCCTATTTTTTGAGTGATGCCGCACCTAATACCTTGCAAGATATCTCACGCTTTGCACGGGGTATCATCATGCGTCTGCAAAAAATTGCCCAACAACCCGCCATCCGAGAGCTGGAGCGCATAGATACCCTCAACGCCGCCATCCGAGCAGATTTCTACGAGCAATACCCTCACCACACGACATCTCCCGCATGGTTAGCATATGGGCTGATGGTGGCAGAATACAGGCTCTCTCTCTTTGCACCAACGCTGGCAATTAAAGGCAGAGCATCCGTCAAAAAGTTAGAAACTGCTGCAGAAACTCTGCTGAATTGCAAGACCAAATGCGACAGTAAGTGATTTTTCTTCTATTCAGGCTGCAAATATGATAAAATGGAGCTTTTCTGCGCGTACCATGTGTCGTGCTGATTTTCCTTTAAAGATTCGTCGAGG
>SUVK01000064.1 GCA_015062055.1 Akkermansiaceae bacterium | reverse complement strand
ACAAAAGCGGCACCGGTTCCACAGCCCTGATGCCGCCCATTTTTACACCCGCCCCGCTTAATTGCCGGGGCGTTTTTTTTGCCGTTCGCTGCCGATGCTCTTCCTCACCTATTCGACAGTCTCGCCGTTTTTACCGGGTGGCTTCCGCACCTTCTTCCGCACTCGCTAACCGCGCCCGTATCCCCTGCGTTTCAAGGCTTTTCACCCCTCTTTCAGCCTTCCTCACCTCTCCCGCCGGGAATCCTTTACAAATAGAAAGTACACTTTTATAATACGTTTGTTATGCCAAATGGAGATAATATGATGATTGTTTACGTGGTGGTGGCTATTTTTTTAATTATTACTGCCATTCATCTGTTTTTCGGGGCCGCTCGCGGTTTCGCCCGCTTGATTCTGCATATTCTGACTTGGCCGTTCCGCTTTTTGTGGGGATTGATTTTTCACCGCGATTGACCCCATTCGGTATAATTTAATAAACGCTAACTTCTTATTGACAGTAAGTAGTATAGGGCTTTTTTGTGCTGAATAACACATTGTCAAAACACCCCTCGGGTATCCGCCCGAGGGGTGTTTCAACTTACTACCTTATGAAACTCAGCTGCTTATATGGGGTAGCGAGGCGCGTGCTCTCTCCTTCACGCGCATATCGCCAAGCGGCTGACATAGTAATGGACACCGCCCGAAATGAGATTGTTCAAAAAAAATACATTTTTTTGATTTTTTTTCTGCTTGCTATAGAAGAGATAAGCTGGTAAAGTAGGCGAGTAGAATTGTAAATAATATGAAATACGCAGCATTTTCTCTTATGATGGCAGCATTGGTAGCAGCGGCACCGGTGTATGCTCAGTCATCATCACGCGGTAAAAAAGCGGGGCAGGAGCAATCCGAACAAAAAGAAGCCAAAACCGGTGTTCGTTTTGTGATATGTTCTGCCCAAAATGTCAAGGTAAAGAGCCCGCTGTGGTACAAAGTAAGTGATGAGGAGGCCAAAACAGTCAGCATTTCCTCCCGCACGGCTACTCCGCGAATCAAACCCATAGGGGGCAAGGTTGTGTTCTATGAGGATAATCCCATCCCCCCCGAAGAAGAGGCAACAGGCAAGAGCCAAGGCGAAAAGAAAGAGAAGTGGAAAGAACCCAAGGTTGTCTTTACGGTAGATACCAAGGGCGCTGCTGCAAAATCGTTCTGCATCGTGATGCCTGAGAGCGAAACGAAGGTGGAGACCATTATGCTCAGCGAGAGCGACTTCCCGAAAAAAGGCGTGCACCTTATCAATTTGTCTCGCAAAAATATCAAGATCAGCATCTCCGAGAAAGGCGACTTCAGTGATTCTAAGACCACGTTGTTAGAAGGTGGTAACACGAAGAGCGTCAATAAATCTAACACCTGGAGCTTGGTGGGTGCCAACCATGGTGATCAGCTCGCCTTCCAAATTTCCTACGTCGGTGAAAAAGAAAAGCGTACCAGGGAGAATGGCGTTACTAAAAAGAAGAAGATAAAAGCCGATATTCCGGTGCGCCGTTCAAAGTTTGTTGTATCGGAGCGCCAATCGGTTATCAGCGTCATTGTAGATGACCCCAAGCGCGATGGCGTGCAGTTGCTGAGTATTCAGCTGACGGATTGAACCCCGGCCAAACGGAAGAGTCTATAACGCAAACGAAAACATAGAACTATGCCGTTAAATAAATTATACGTAGGGCCATTGGCAGAGCGCATAGCTCGCATAGGTGATCAGTTTGCAATCAATGGTGAGTTTTTGTATGGTGAAGAGCTGTGTAACGGCCACATCAATACTACATACCGCGCTTGTTATCGCACCGAGGACGGTGCAGAAGAACGCTACATCTTGCAGCGTATCAACGACTACGTATTCAAAGACCCGGTTATGGTCATGAAAAACGTAGAGAAGGTGACCCGCCATATCAGCTGGAAAATACTACGCCGTCGCAAAAGCGCAGCCGGTCAAACCCTGACCCTGTACCCGGCGCGCGGCGGTCGCAGTTATATTGATTTGCCCGAGGAAGGGGGCATGTGGCGTTGTTACAACAATATCGAGGGTACTCATACCTACGATGTTGTTGAAAATACGCGCCAAGCCTACCAGGCCGGTTTTGCTTTCGGGTCGTTCCAAGAGCTGATATCGGACATGAACCCCGGGGATTTACGCGAGTCGATACCCGACTTTCACAACACCCCGAAACGGTATGAGGCCCTTATGGCCAGTGTTGCTGCCGATGCCCTGGGGCGCGTTGCCGATTGCCGAGAGGAGTTGCAGTTGCTGGCAGAATGGGCACCCATGCTCAGCCGCTTGGTAGACATGCAGCAGAAAGGTGAATTGCCCACCCGCATTACGCATAACGATACCAAAATCAACAATGTTATGCTCGATGAAGATACCGACAATGCCGTGTGTGTCATCGACTTGGATACCGTTATGCCCGGGCTTTCCCTTTACGACTTCGGGGATATGGTGCGCACGGCAACCTGCACGGCTTCCGAAGATGAAGAAGACCTCTCTAAGGTGGTGATGCAAATGCCTTTCTTCGAGTCTCTGGCAGAAGGGTATTTGGATGCGGCACATGACTTCTTGACCCCAAACGAGATTAAGCAGTTGGCGTTCTCCGGTTGGTTGATTACCGCAGAAATCGGCATACGCTTCTTGACCGACTATCTCGATGGCGATAAATACTTCCGCACCGAGAAACCCGGTCACAATCTGATACGCGCCCGCAATCAGTTTGCGTTGGCTCGCAGCATATACAAATCTCTACCTGCTATGGAGAAATACATAGCACGCTTGGTGAAGTCGTATTATAAGAAGTAATACAATCAGCGCATGCGTTTCTTGATATTCAGCTTAATGTTAGCCGTATGCCCGCTGCCTACAGCTATGGCCGCCGGTGGCGAGTATCAAGCTGCCCCAATCGGGCAATCTGCTAAGCCGTCGGCTTCTAAAAAGAAGCAAAAAGAGAAGCGATATATCAATATCGATGCCTTGCATCAATCTTTGCCCGGCAGTTATCTTGCAGATGAAACAAGCCTGCTGTTTCGGGTTGATAACTGCGATGTTATCGTATTGGCAGACGACGAACATTGGGTGAGGTTTATCTATGTAAAGGCGGCACCTCATGTCAAAAAATCCAAGCGGCGCGACGCGCTTATGGGCGTCAAGAGCCGCTTGCGTTTAGCTTACATCCTGCCCAATCAACCGCACGAGTCGATTTCTCCTGATGGTACGGCTGCTCTGTTGTATTATGACCGCCCGGAGGAGGCCGAAAGCAGCGATTTGATTGCAGTCCCGCGGTGCGAGGTATTGCAAAATATCTTATGCAATTATTCTGCGGCCGAGCGAGAAACGGCAATGGTAGAAGGTCTTGCCTGCGCGTTTGTGGTTGAGAAAGATGGGGTAGAACTTGAACTCGCGGTCGATTTGTCTCAACCCACGGTTAATTATGTGGAGGTACGCGGGGGAAAGGTGCAAAATAAGATGAAGACCAACCCCGAGATGGTAGTGAAAGGCTTGTTCCCGGCTTTGGACAGCGCGCCCGAGCGCGCTTTCGCCATGTTCGGTAAGGGGGCCGGTCGCTTGCGTACTCTTGCCTGCGATGGTACTTTTTACTTGGGGCGCAATGCCAGATTTTTTGTTGTGGGTACGGCAGATGACCTTAAAGACGCTGTTAAAAATGGGGTGAATATCAAAAAATACGGGTTTGCTACCCCCGATTTTTCTGAGTGGCGGGTTGTATTGCCTAGCGAAGTTGATGCCTCTCTTTTGGTGGGCCCCCTTGTTGATGAGCCTGAAGAAGATACGCCTGCAGAAACGCCCCCTGATACTCCCGAGCCGTCAGCGCCGTCAACAACCCCGGAGCCCCCGGTAGAAACACCGACTCAGACCGAGCCACCACCCGCGACAACCCCGGCCGATGTGCCCCTCACCCCCGAGGCCGCGCGCGAGGCCTATCTTAAAATGTTGCGTGGGATGTAAGTCATGAAGGCGAGAAATCGGTTTCTCGGTGTTGAATACGTTTTTCGTTTGTGATATACTCAGCCTGCTGTATGAACGCTCTTACCACAGAAGTTTTCGGTGCCGTGCCGCCCGAACCATCCTTTATCATACCTGCCATAGTTAACATGCAGGTGGTGCAAGAGTTGGAGCGCGTTTTAGGTGGCAAAGAGCGTGTCGTGTGGATGGTGGAAAGTGCGCTGCGCCCCGAGCAGCAAATCATGCAATACCTGCAATCCACTCAATCATCAGGCTTTTTTACAGCAATAGCCGCCTCCGGGGCAGAACCCGTGATTCGTCAAATTGAGCGTACCCTTCAAGCAGGGCGTCATGTGGTCTTGCTTTGCGGTAAAGGGGAGCAGGCCGATTTGGTGACCCACGTGCCGACAGATTTTTTGAGCTTTACGGATGCAACTTCTCTGGCTGTTGTACCTGTGGGCGTGTGCATGTTTAATGAGAACATGGAATCCCCCATGGTGGCAGAGGCTCCTTTTAGCCATTTGCAACTTCATTTTATGGAGCAAGAAGTGGCGGGAGTAGCCATGGCTGCGCGAGTGCGTGCCGCTTGGCAAGAAGCCGTATCGAGGGCCTTGGCGCTACACCCGGCAATAGAGGGTGTTACGCTTAATGAGACCTTGCTGACCGCGATATTACGGCACTCCCAAAGTGAAATTGCAGACGGTATAGATGATAGCCGAATGAGCTATCGCCGCGTGCTGGTCTACGCGCTTTTGCTGAGTCGACGCTTGCGCCATTATACCTCAGGACGCCGTTTGGGTATCATTTTGCCACCGGGTAAATTGTCTGTTATCGCCAATTTAGCATGTATATTTGCCGGTATAGCCCCCTTAAATGTCAATTACCATGCGAGTGAACATGTGTTTAACCGTCAGCGCTCCATCTGTGGTATAGACCGCTTTATTGCCTCTGAGGCATTCATGCACAAACAAGATGATTTCGCATGGCCCAATACGCGCGATATTATCTTCATTGATAAAGAATTATTAGATATCGGCGCTTCTCACCTGCGCTTTTGGGAGCTGATGAGCATGTGGTCCTCTCGCAATTTTGTGACCTCTCGCTTCCGCTTACCGCAAACAAAGCCCGATGACGAAGCCCTGCTGGCCTTTGCTCCCGGTGGAGATGAAGACGAGCCACGGCTCATCTGCTACACCCACAGGGCCATACTGACGGCTGCGGTTCAGGTGCAAAGCCGGGTAGGCATGGCCGGGCATGAGAGTATCTTGTATGCACAACCTCTCTACTCCCCCGAGGCGCTTGTGCCCCAATTGATTTTGCCCTTACTGCTGGGCATGCGTTTGGTAACATACCCATCGCCCACGGCAGGGGTGCGTCTTACCACGATGATACGCCAGCGCAATGTGTCTCATATTGTACTGCAGCATCAGTATGCTCAGGCTATTTTTGACTGTGCTGCTCCCGAGCATCTGCGCTCGGTGCGCCGATTCTTGCTGGTGGGTGGTAAAGTACCCTTGTCTTTGGTGCGCCAAGCACTTACCGCCTATAAGCTCCCCCTGTGCGAGTGCCGCTATATCCCCGAGTTTGCTGCCCCTCTTACCATGGTGTACCATGAATCCGTGCAGGCGGAAGAGGCCGAACCCGAAATGGAACAGGGCGTTTTTGCAGGCAATGTCGGTGCCTTGCTGCCCGGATTTTCATTACGGTTGATGGACATCGCCGAAAAGGAGACGTCACTCACCCCGGACTCCCCCGGCATTGTTCGCATTCTCGGCCCCTCGATTATACATAATCTGCTTACGGCAGAAGACGCGGCCGCCTCATGTTATACAACATCCTATCTGGGTTATGTGAATCGGGCCGGCGAGCTGTGCATCATGGGCTCTGTAAACAAGTTCAGTAAAGTTCAAGGCGAGTTAGTGCCTCATGAAAAAGCCGAGGCTGCTTTGTGTGCCCTGCTCAAGATTAATCCTCAACATAACGACCATAGAATTGCCCTTATCGGTATGCCCGACCCCGCCTCCGGTGGGCATTTCCTCGTTATGCTCTCTACGGTGCATAAAACAGTAATACCCAATGATACGGTGTCGTTACATTATGGCCTTATCAATATGAAGTTGCCGCCTCAGTGGGCCCCCAAGCAGATATTGTCTGTCCCGTTCATACCGGTGTTGCCCGATGGCAGCGTGCATTATGAATACTGCCGCCGCGGTATTCAAAGCGTGCTTAATTCTGCTCGCAAGCATTCTTAGTGTTAACTTTGTGCCATTATGCCCGACTCTGCTCCCATTATCCCCTTATCGCAGGCATCTGTTGCTACCGGTTTTGAAGATGCCATCCTCGGGCGTTTTCATGCCGCTGCACTGTCGGTTCCCGATATGGACGACGAGTCGTTTTTTCCGGCAGAGCGCGAACTGCCGAATAACCACCTGCTCAGCGGTTACCGATTGCTGAAATGTGTAGGCTCGGGCGGTTTCGGGATTACCTATTTAGCCGCAGATGAGTTGCTGGGGCGCCGTGTGGTGATTAAAGAGCATTTCCCTCAAGCCATCTGCGAGCGCCGTTCCGGTAGTTTGAATATAGAATTGCAAGACCCGGAGGCTGCCGATGCCTTGGAATGGTCGTACGGTAACTTCTTGCGCGAAATCCGTATTCTCGCAGCACTCGATCACCATAATATCGTGAAGATTTTCTCATCTTTCCGCGCTCACAACACGCATTATTATGTGACGGAGTATGTCGACGGTCAAAGCTTGGGGGCTGTTGCGCAGATGCATATTCGCCAAGGTACGCGGGTTTCTCAAGATGAGCTTTATGGGCTGATGGTGCGCGTGTTAGATGCTTTGCATTACCTCCACTCCCGCCGTGTTCTGCATTTGGATATCAAGCCCGACAACATTCTGTTGACCCGCAGGGGGCGCCCGGTGCTCATCGACTTCGGGGCAGCTCACGAAAACTTCGGCGATACCGGTGTGGGTGTTGTTGAGACCCCCGGCTATAGCCCGCCCGAGCAGGGCATGGAAAATGGGGCAGGGCTGGGCCCTTGGTCAGATATCTATGCCTTTGCGGCTACTCTTTGCTATTTGCTGACAGGCAGTGCCCCCTCGCCCGGAGGACAACGCTTGCTTTACGATAACCACGAGCCGTTGGCCTCTCGCGCTGCATTGACTGCTTGTTACCATGTAGACCTTTTGGCCGGTATAGACCGCGCCCTCTCGCCCTCTGTTGACACCCGCTATCGCTCTGTTGATGAATGGATGGCCGACTTGCGCGGGTGAGTGTATTTTCTGTTTGCATTTGGCGGTTGATTATGATACTCTGTCACCATGAACACCACAGTGCGTTTTACGGAGAAAATGGCTGCTCTTCTCGGGTTAGATGAGCAGATGATTGTGCCCTATGGCCATGACAAAGCTAAAGTGAGCCTGCAAGTGCTCAAAGAGCGCCCCCGCAAGGGTAAGTTGATTTTGGTGAGTGCTCTGACCCCCACCCCGGCCGGCGAAGGTAAAACAACCGTCTCTATCGGCTTGGCTCAGGGCATGAAGTCTATCGGTAAAAATGTGTGCTTAGCCTTGCGAGAGCCCAGCATGGGGCCGGTTTTCGGCCGCAAAGGGGGGGCCACGGGTGGTGGTGCTTCCTCGATTACCCCGGGAGAAAGTATCAACCTAGGCTTTACGGGTGATTTCCCGGCCATCACCGCTGCTAATAACCTGTTGGCTGCCGTAATTGATAATGCTCTTTTCTATAAAACAACCCGTCTGGACCAAAATAAGGTAACGTGGAAGCGGGTGATGGACATGAACGACCGCGCCCTGCGCAACATCGTTATCGGCTTGAACAAGAATGGCGTGGCTCGCGAAGATGGGTTCAATATCACCCCCGCTTCTGAGATTATGGCATGCTTCTGCCTGGCAGAAGACCGCGATGACTTGCGCCGCCGTATTGATAACATTGTGGTAGGCTTTACTGCCGATAATGAGGCCGTGTATGCCAAAGAATTCGGGGTGACAGATTCTCTGTTGGCCATTCTTAAAGATGCCATTAATCCCAACTTAGTGCAGTCTTTGGAAGGCGTACCCGCCTTTGTGCACGGTGGCCCGTTTGCCAACATTGCCCACGGCTGTAACTCCGTTATTGCTACCAAGATGGCCTTGGCCTGCGCAGACTACGCCGTGACCGAGGCCGGCTTTGCCTTCGACTTGGGTGCAGAAAAATTCTTGGATATCAAGTGCCGCCAAAGTGGCCTTTCGCCGGACGCTATTGTGATTGTGGCTACCATCCGCGCCCTCAAGATGCACGGTGGTGTCAATAAGAAAGAACTTGACCCACCCAATGTGGATGCCGTGAAGCGCGGTCTTGCCAACTTGCAGGCTCATATTGAAAGCGCCAAGCTCTACAAACGCCCCATTTCTGTTGCCATCAATCTTTTCGAGGCTTTCGATACGGCCGAAGAAATTGCTGCCGTGCAAGAGCTTTGTGCCTCCATGGGGGTAGGCTGCGCCGTTGCCAATGTGTTCGGTAAGGGCGGTGAGGGTGCTACCGAGTTGGCCCGCATTGTGACCGAGAGTATTGAAAAGACCGATAACCCGCCCTATGAGTGTCTGTATTCTCTTGATATTCCCGTGGTAGAGCGTATGGCTACCATTGCCCGCTCCATTTACGGTGCCGAGGGCGTGGTGCTTACCCCCGCGGCTAAAAAGAAACTCGCCCTTATGGAGTCCAATGGCCTGACCAACCTCCCCATTTGTATGGCTAAAACTCAAAACTCGCTCTCCGATAATGCCAACTTACCGGGACGCCCCACCGGTTTTACCATCACGGTGCGCGATTTCGAGATTGCCAACGGCGCCGGCTTCTTGGTTGCCCTTTGTGGTGATATCATGCGCATGCCCGGCTTGCCCAAGGTGCCCTCCGCCTGCGATATCAAGGTCGATGCAGAGGGTAATATCTCCGGTATGAAAGGTTGACGCCTTTATCTCCTTCACCATTTGATTGTTAACGAGGACACTGCGCCATCGCTGCGTGGTGTCCTCCTTTATTAAATAAATTTCATTTAATAGTAAATAAAACTTGACTATTTAGGCGTTTGATATTAAACTTTCGCGCGTACGACGTACGAGCTGAGCTTTGCTGCGTACATGTGAACTCAATTCGAATATACAAAATGAGGACTCAAGAAGAAATGAAAAAGAATACACGTGGCGGTGTTGCCGCTCTCTTGTTGGCTGTAGGCGTTAGTGTAAGCGTTGTCAGCTGTAACGACGAATCTGCTGCACCTGCTCCTGAGCAGGCAGCTCAAAAAACCGCAGCAACGGCTGTTGAGGCTCCGGCCCCTGCCGTAGAGACTGTGCCCGCTCCCGCAGTAGAAGAGACACCCGCTCCTGTGGAAGTAACACCCGCTCCCGCTGTAGAAGAGCCCGCCGTTGTTGAGCCCGCTCCTGCTGTAGAAGAGCCCGCCGTTGTTGAGCCCGCTCCTGCTGTAGAAGAGCCCGCCGTTGTTGAG
>SUVK01000010.1:25557-55417 GCA_015062055.1 Akkermansiaceae bacterium | reverse complement strand
TTCACCGTGACGGTGTGCCGAGAATCTTACCAGAAACGAGACCGAACGTCAAGCCGATTTTTCTAAAAATTTTCACTTTTTTATCACATTTTTCATAAACCCTTGAAAATACAACGCAAGAAAATTTGATTTTTCTGCACAAAAAAGCGCATTTTATGAAAACAGGGAGCGATCGATAATTTTTCCTCTCTTTTTTTTGCAAAAACTTTGCTTGACTTCTATACGGTAGCATGCATAATATAACAGCGTTATAGCTAATAACAATAAAAGTAGAACAATTAACAACTTACACAACAATGTTTAAGAAATTCGCAAAATCCTTTTTAGCCGTTTCCATGCTTTTCGCATTGAGTGCACCTGCCACAGTAGAGGCAAGCACCAACGAAGAAGTCATGAAGACAGTATTGACCGAGCTGGAAATCAAATTCATGGAAGAAGATGGTGCTCTTGTCCTCGGGACGGAGAACGGTATTATCGTCATAAAGGTTGACTCTAAAAACGACACCATCAATATAGCCGGCATCAGTCGACTGGGAATTTCGCAAATTAATCGCGCAAAAGCCTACAGAATCATCAATAAGTTAAATCAAGACTACGCGGTAAAGTTCTATCTTGATGATGACGGCGATCTCATTTCGCAGGTTGTATTCGACACCAATGATATGACTATCAGCAAGACAGCAGCAGCAGCCAATCTTGTGCGTGTAGTAAAAGGCTTAGAATTTGCAGAAGAAGCTCTCAAAGGTCTTTAATCTGCCTTTTACGAACTTTTTACCACGAAACGGAGTCCCCGGTAACGGGGGGCTCCGTTTTTTTGCCGTGCAACAAATAAAAATTGACAGATAACAGCAATTGCGTTACATTGGGAGAGTATGAAGCGCTGTATATTGATGAGCATGATGGCATGTGCCCTCGCCCTTACCGGCATGGGCGCAGAGGTAAAACAACTGCCGGAGCCGAATAAAACGGGGGGCATGCCTTTGATGGAGGCCATAGCCGCCCGGCAAACGGGGCGTACGTACAACCCCGAGCACAAGGTGGACGACCAAACCCTCAGCGAGATACTCTGGGTGGCATGGGGCATGAACGAGCGCGGCACACGCACCATCCCCACCGCCCGCAACAAACAGAATATGGAGCTGTATGTGCTCACCCCCGAGGGCACATGGCGCTATGAAGCCAAAGACAACACACTGGTGAAGGTGAATGACAAAAACCTCATCCCGCTGTGCGACCAACAAGATTTTGTAACAAAAGCCCCGCTGCACCTGCTGTATGTGGCCAAGGAAGAGGGATGGGGCGTAGCGCATGTGGGGTCTGCTTACCAAAATGTGTACCTGTATGCAGCATCTAAGGGCATGCAAACAGTGATACGCGGCATGACAGACCGCCCTGCCCTTACCCGCGAGCTGGAGCTGACCGATGGCAAAAAAGCCATGCTGCACCAAACGGTAGGCTACGCAGAATAAACCCACAACAGCCTTCATCATGGTGAAGAGATTTGTAGCAGCAAGCTGTGCAGCGTTGATGTTGCAGAGCTGTTTGGTATGCACCTCTGAGGGGATGCTGCATAGTTGCCAATTTCACGCTGATGCAGAACCCGTTAATGATGAATGGGCGCCATGTTGTTACCTGGTAGACGAAGCCTGCTATTTGCCGGTGACGGTGGTATACAACAACAACGAGTACGCCGATTTGTTTGTTTATTTACCGAGGCTTGAGCATACACGCATCCACAAGGGCTCCCGCCGATGGGAGCCCGAGACCCTGTATTACCGCTTATCCGCCAAAGATGCCGAGCTGAGCACCGGGCTCACCTTGCCCGAGCCTGCGGCAGATGCCCCGCCCTACCTGACCGCAGAAGAGTGGGATGCCGCCAAAGCCAAGCGTGTTCCCCTCAAACGCCGTTTCAAAGAGATACGCATGGGGTCTCCCAATCATGTAGAATGCGAGAATGACGGACAGTTGGTAGGCTATATCACATGCCCCGAGATACGGTACTCTGCCGATGCCATCATCAAATTGCCCCTCGCCGCCATTTTATTTGTGGGGGTAGATGTACCCGCCACGGCTGCAAGCTTCATATTGGGATTACCCTACTTTTTGTTACCATAATTATAAGTTGGTACAATTAGATTTATCCTATTTTAACAGCATGGTTTGTGTTTGAAGAGGAATCCCCGCGAGCGTCAGCGAGCCGAAATCAAGAGCTCCGCACCGTGGGGCCCCCCCTGCCCCCCACGATAAATAGGATTTAGAAATCCCATCGGACACCGGTAGACAACTGCCAACCGGTGAATCCTTTGTTGCCGTCAGCATCTGTACCATGTGAGTTAATATATTCGGCACCAAACATCACTTTGAGCGCATGCGGATTTTGCGGACTCACATAATAGTTTGCACCAAAATAGAGGCCGTGTTGCAAATCACACACACCGGAGAAAGCGCCGTTAGTCGTATAATAACGGCTATCGGCCACTACGGCATTACTACCGGCAGAGAGCTGATAGCGTGCAACGGCCTCCCAGTTCGGGGTTATACGGTAGGAGGGCATTAAAACCAGGCCATAGACATTTTCTCCACCGGAGTCGGCCTCATACACATTAAAGCCTGCAATAGCCTCAGCCATAAAAGATAAATTATTCTTTTCGGTTTCCCAAGTGAGGGCAAGAACATCCTGAGCGCCGGCACCGGCATACTCCGTACCCGGGTGCTGCGCGCCTTGGTTGCGAGTGCTATGCATATAATCTATATATAAGCGGCTATTATCACCGGTTGCATATCCGAGAGACGCGCCCAGTAAATAACCGTCATCGCTGTTGAACGAGGGTTCTAACCAAGTGTTGGCATCACGCCGGCCATTAGTCCATATACCGACATTCCATTGTAGTGTGGCCTTTTTATCAGCACCGGCAATGGAAAGCCCATAGAGCTTCTCAGCTTTAAGTTGATTCACAATAGCAGAACGCTCCAACGTAATCAACTTCGCACCGGAGGTGCGGTACTCTCCCATATATGCCGGTTTATGTTTACCTAGGTTCACAACCACCGGGTCAAATTTACCGGCAATATACAATTCATCTACAGAAGAAGAGGTTGAAGAGCGGTGCCATTGACCATTCTTGTACTTATAGCGGCTATCCAAACCACCTATGTTCCATACACCTTTTAAAGTAAAATGCTCAAACACCTTAGCCTGCGCGCCGATACGAAAACGACGCCACTCGTTATTATCACGTTTACCATGGCCATCGGCACCACCCATAACGCGGTCAATACCACCGGCAGGGTCAACATACCCCCCTTGGAACTGGCCTCGGAACTTCAGAGATAACTCCTGTATATACGGATTTTGAGCTCCGTCTCTCTCTGCATTAAAGAGGGTGAAACTATTTTTTGACCAATCGCCAAAATTAAATTGGCCATTATTTTGAGCTTGAGCAATAAAACCGGCCCCCAAAGCAAGAGACGCCATCATCATGATTTCTTTTTTCATGTTTTGTTTATGTTGATTATGTCGACTAGCCAATCGACAGCCGACACCTCTACTAAACAACAAATCATAACAATTTGCAAGATATGTAGCGTGAAGATTTTGACACAGCGAATGTGGCATTTCGGACACATTACTAAATGAGCCGGCACAATCGGAAGACAGCGCCATGCAACAACCGGGGCGGCTCTCATCCCCGGGCACTTTTCTGATACATGAGCAGTCTATAGAACTGACTAAAAGTCAGTGCTATGGCATTAAAAGTTGGTGAACGCGAGCCGTCAGGGCTTCTTTAGAATTTTGCAGGGTTTCATCTTGCACCTCGGTAAGGAGGGTGGAGAGCAGCTCGCCCATGGCAGGGGAGGGTTTGATACCGAGGGAGATAAGGTCTCGCCCGTTGATAGCGAGGTCTTTCACGGTAAAAGCGGGCGGTTCATCGAGCAGCTCATCAATAAGCAGGGCGGCCTCTCGCAACTCCGCCTGTTTTTCAGCTCGCTCGTGGGTGGATTGCGCGGCGTGGTCTGCCTTTTTAATATCGAACAATTGTTTGACAATCGGCAAACCCAAGCGGCCGATAAAACGGCGCATATCGGCACGCGTGGTGGGAAAACAGGTATCGTGCACACGCACAAGAGTGCGTACATTTTCTAATGTAGCTGTGTCACTCTTTAGGCGCAGCAAAATTTGCTCCGCCATCTCGGCACCTTTTTCAGGGTGGCCGTAAAAATGCCCTTTACCCGCTGCATCTACCGAAAAGCAGGCAGGTTTGGCAATATCGTGCAGCAGCATGCTGAGGCGCAATACGGGGTCGGCCGGGGTAGCCTGCACTGCATGGGCGGTGTGGGTCCAAACATCGTACACGTGGTGAGGGTTGCGCTGGTCGAAGCCGAATGAGGGCGCGAGCTCGGGTATGATAACAGAGAAAATCTCGGGGAAGGCCAGCATCATACTGCCGGCACCGCTACCGATTAAAATTCCTTTCAGCTCGGTAAAAATGCGCTCCACGCTGACATTATGGAGCAAATGGCGGTTACGGCGCATGGAGAAGGCGGTTTCTCGCTCGATATCGAAGTTGTAGCGAGAAGCAAAGCGCAGCGCACGCAAAATGCGCAGGCCGTCTTCGTTAAAACGGGCATCGGGCTCGCCCACACAGCGAATAAGCCCGGCGGCAAGGTCTTGTTGCCCCCCGAAGGCATCTACCAAACCATGGGTGGGGTTGTAAGCCATGGCATTGATGGTGAAGTCACGGCGAGCGAGGTCTTCCTCCACCCGCGAGACGAATGTAACGGCATCGGGGTGGCGATTATCGGTGTACTCACCATCAATCCGGAAGGTGGTTACCTCAACCGGCTCGTGGTCTACCATCACGGTAACAGTGCCGTGTTGCAAGCCTGTTTTGATAACACTGAAGCGCTTAAAAGCCCCCAGCACCTGCTGAGGAGTCGCATTGGTGCAAACGTCCCAATCTTTCGGGGTACGGCCGAGCATGCTATCGCGCACACAGCCACCTACCACATAGGCCTCGTAGCCGAAGTGTTCTAAACGCTGTACCACCGTGAGTGCGTATTCGGGAACCTGAATCTTGGGGGAGTCTTGCATAATGTTAAGGAAAAACAGAGGGCACCGCCGTAATCAGGGTGCCCTCTGCGATTAAGATTACATATTGACCTGATATAGCGGCTTATTGTTGCGCGCCGGGTCAAGAATCGCGAAGGCCTCGCGGTGAATGGAGGGATCCGAGCGGAAGATGAGGCGCCCCGCGCACTGGCGCTCGAGCTCCATGAGCAGCTTAGAGTCTTCATTCTTAAAGCGTGAGAGCACATCGCTGTTCACCACAACAATCATATCGCCCACATTTTCGCGGTAGCGCATGATGGTGGCTTTAAGCTGGCGCTGAATCTCCACACTCATCGTCATAACACTCTTAATACGGCCCCTGCCATGGCAATAGGGGCAGTGGTCGTTCACGTAGTCGAGCAAAGACTCGTTGATACGCTGGCGAGTCATCTCCATCAGGCCGATGGGGGTAATCTGCATCACCTGAGTTTTGGCTTTATCGCGCTTGAGGGCATCTTTCATGGCCTTGTAAACAGCCATTTGGTCTTTGCGGTGGCGCATATCAATAAAGTCAACCACCACCAAACCACCGATGTTGCGCAAGCGCAGTTGGCGTGCAATCTCGCGGGCAGACTCAAGGTTGGTCTCGAGGATGGTCTTATCCAAGTCTTTGTTACCCTTGTTGCGGCCGGTGTTAATATCGATTGCAATGAGGGCCTCGGTCTCGTCAATCACCAAATAACCGCCACAGGGCAGCAGTACTTGGCGTTGGAACGCCTCGTTAATCTGCTTCTCGATACCCAACTCTTCGAATATGGGCTGGCGGCTCGGGTAATGTTGAATATGGCGTTTGGCGCGGCGAGAGATACGGCCGGCAATCTCTTGCATGCGCTGGGTGGTCTCCAGGTTATCGCATACAATGTTGTCGACATTGTCTGTCAAGAAGTCACGTGCCGTGCGCTCTATCAAGTCGGGCTCGCGGTATACGCAGAGCGGGGCGGGGTTTTCGGCATATTTTGCCTCTACATCTCGCCACTGCTCCAGCAGCATGGCTAAATCTCTCACAAAGTGGCGGAACCGTTGCCCCTGGGCCACTGTGCGCATAATAATACCCATACCCTCGGGTACATTGAGTTTCTGCACAATCTGGCGCAGGCGCTGGCGCTCCTTGGGGTCATCAATCTTACGAGAGATACCGAACTGGTCCGTATAGGGCATCAGCACAATATAACGCCCTGCCAATGAGATATTAGTGGTAACACGGGGGCCTTTGGAGCTGATGGGCCCCTTAGTCACCTGCACCATAATCTCGGAGCCGATGGGGTAAATGTTCGGTATATCTTTACTCGTAATTTTCTTCTGCTGCTTGCGGGGGCGGCCTTCTTTCTGAATCTCTTCCAACGAAGAGTCCAGAGCCAGGGGCAGAGCATCCCAGAAGTGCAGGAAGGCATTTTTCTCGTACCCGATATCAACGAACATGGCCTTAAGGCCGGGCTCGATATTTTTGACACGGCCCTTGAAAATGCCGCCGACAATGTTATCCTCGCCTTCGCGCTCGATGCTGTACTCCTCGAGCACACCCTCCTCGAGCAGAGCGACGCGGCGCTCCAGCTTCTCGGAGTTGATGACGATGGTGGTGCCTTCTTTCGGGTTGCATTGTCCGAACCCGAAAAGGCGTTTCACGCTATTAATCATTTTAGAAAAAAGAGACAAAGTTTCAGGTTAGTTTATGGGTTGATCTTCATGCGATAACATGACTACAGAGCCCGCACGCCCGCGCGTATGAACCAATCTTCGCTTCGTTACCTGCTGTTGTACCATAAGGCGTAAGCCGCTGACTCCCCCGCTTGGGTGGCAGAGAAGCGTCAACGGCTTGCAAAGCGAGTCTCGGCAGCGCGCATCGGCGCAGTCCTATCACTCCTCATCAAATACGTCGTCGTTCTCCTGCAGGAACTTGCCTGTACCTTCTGCCACCGCGCTGAGGGGGTCGTCTGCAATCGTGATGGGCAGGCTTGTCTGCTCGTGCAGCAGGTCTGCCAAACCACGCAACAGGGCGCCACCACCGGCAACCGTAATACCACGGTCGTAGAGGTCACTTGCCAGCTCGGGCGGGCAGTGATCCAAGCTGTGGCGCACGGCTTGAACAATGATATCCAGTTTATCCTTAAGCGCTTCGCGTATTTCTTCGGAGCGCACCGTCACCGTCTTGGGTAAGCCCGTGCCGCGGTCTCTACCCTTTACCTCCATTTGCAGCTCCTGCTGCAAGGGGTGGGCAGACCCCACACGAATCTTGATATCCTCTGCCGTACGCGGGCCAACCAGCAAGTTGTGGGCAGCCAGCATGTGGCGGGTGATGGTGTCATCGAGGGCATCGCCGCCGCACTTTTCGGATTGGCTGTAAACGATGCCGTTAAGAGAAATAATGGCCACCTCGGTGGTACCGCCGCCGATGTCAACAATCATGCTGCCCAGCGGTTCGGATACAGGCAACCCCACACCCATGGCAGCAGCCATAGGCTCCTCGATGAGGCGTACAGCAATGGCACCCGAGTGCTCGGCAGACTCTTCAATTGCGCGGCGCTCTACCTCTGTTATACCCGAGGGGTGGGCTATGAGAATGCGGGGGCCACGCAAACCTCTGCGCTGGCATGCCTTCTCAATGAAATGCCTCAGCATCTCCTCTGCTACATTGAAATCGGCTATCACGCCTTCTTTCAACGGGCGAATGGCCACCACGCTGCCGGGGGTACGCCCCACCATGCGCTTGGCTTCTTCACCCACGGCCTTCACCTTGTCGCCTTTCATGGCAACTACAGAAGGCTCGCGCAGCACAATACCCTGGTCTTTTATGTAGACCAGCGTGTTGGCCGTGCCAAGATCTATCCCGATATCGTACGAGAACATCCTGGCCAGTTTCTTGAAAAATTTAAACATTTTCTAAAAGTTTTTTGTGTGGAATAATGGTATGTGTTCGAGTGCTCCGTGCGCCGGCATCAGGGCCCTCCTTTTCAGGGGATGAACCCTCTCGCGTGCCTGTGCTGCACGGTATCGTCCTTTGCGTGCACGATTTTGCACACTCGTTCGCGCTGAGTATACCTGCCACGACTATCAAATGTCAAGATAAAATCAGGTAAGTTGTTGCCCTCTTTGTGTCTGTTTCAGAAAAGTTAAATAATTTTAATAGGGCAAGTCGGCAAAACAATAATCCCCGCAGGGGCTCGCAAGAGGACCCGGCGGGGACAAGGTAAAAAGGTGTGGGGAATCTCAGGGTTGCTGCAATGACAAGATGGCGTTCATAAAGACTTCTGAGTCATAGAAGTTCACCATGGCCAGGCGGCGCAGCTCGGTCTGGAGGTCCATACCGGCAACCTGAAGATTGTTGTAGCACTGCTCAAAGGCGGCTTTGTCGTCCGCATTGGGGAGACCTTTCAGTTGGTGCTGCAAGGTCTCCATGGCGGCCAATTGCGCGGCGAGGGCCTGAGCAGCTTCGATAAGCGCGGGGGCTTGAGCATCGGCAGATTCTTTATCGGTCACCTTGGTGAGAATGGCAGTCATATCTTTAAGGCAGGCCTCAAGCTTGTTGAAGTTTTCTACGGCGACAACGCCGTCTGCACTTAATTCAGCATGAACCGGAGCTGCAGCCGTAGCCAATAAAACGGCAGCCAATACGCTTAATAATTTTTTCATTTTCGTGTTTAACGGTTTATATTGATAAAACGAGGGGGAGCGCTCCCGCGCTCGCCAAAAGAGTATCAACCCGCAGCCGCAATGTCAAGCATTTTGGTATGAATTATAATGCGAACTCATTTGCGATAAGGCATCCTTTTTTTTGATGCGGTCATGTTGAAACTCGATGAATGGCGTATAAGTTCTATCTTTATACAACACCGCCGACCAGTGCCAGCAACTCGTCGCTGCTGAGGTGGAGGAGGAGTTTTTCGAGACCTCCGCTGAGGAGGGAATCTGCCATATTGCTTTTGCGGGTGAGCATATTGTGGATATTTTCTTCGATGGTACCGCGGCAGATGAGGGGGTGAATAACTACCGGTTTTTGTTGTCCTATGCGATAGGCGCGGTCGCTGGCTTGGTTTTCGACGGCGGGGTTCCACCAGCGGTCAAAGTGAATAACATGTCGTGCGCGGGTAAGGGTGAGGCCCGTACCGGCGGCCTTGAGAGAGAGTACGAAAAAGCGCGGGCCGCCGGCAGCCTGAAATTGCTCGACCAAGCGTTTGCGCTCACCAATGGGGGTGGCACCGTGCAGCGTGAGACCGGGGGCGCCGAAAATATCGGTCAAGAAATCATGCAGGGGCTCAATCATGCTGCGGTATTGAGTGAAGACCAAGCAACAATCGCCGGCAGCGGCAATTTGGCGCGCCAAGTGGCCCAGGCGGGCAAATTTGCCACTGAGGGCGGGGTCGAACCACGATTCACCCACATATTGCGCGGGGTGGTTGCAAATTTGCTTAAGGCGGCCCAGTATAGGCAACACCAGGGTAAGGCGCACCTTGGGGTCGGGCTCTGCCATAATGGCACGCAGGGACTCCACCTCGTGCGCGTAGAATCGTGCTTGTTCGGGGGTGAGCAAGCAGTAGGCGGCCTGCTCGGTCTTGGGGGGCAGTTCGGGCAGCAAGGCGGGGTCGCTTTTGAGGCGGCGCAGCATAAAGGGGCGTACCAAACGCCGCAGCGGGGTGTAGTCGCTGCCCATATCGCGCACCATGGCGTTGAACTCTTTTTCGCTGCCCAGCAAGCCCGGGTTAAGAAACTCGAACAAACTGCGCAGCTCTGCCAAAGAGTTTTCTACCGGTGTGCCGGTAATGGCCACGCGGCGAGGGCTGCACAGGCGACCAATAGCTACTGCACGCTGAGATTCAGCATTTTTGATAGCTTGGGCTTCATCCAGAATCACCGCAGGATATTCGCGGGCGGCCAGCAACTCATTGCGCGTGGCAATGCCATAGGTGGTAAGTGCCACATGCGCGTTGCGCATAAGCCATGCGGGGTTGGTGCGCAGGTAATTTTCATCCGTACGCCCCAGGGCATAAGGGTGCAGCAACACTACGTTAAGCATGGGCGAAAAGCGGCGAAGCTCCTCTTGCCAGTTGGTAATCAACGAGGCGGGGGCCACAATAAGCGCACAGCCCTTACCTGCGCCCAGCGTACCGTTGAGGCACAGGTGCACCAGCCAGCTAATCACCTGCAGGGTCTTGCCCAACCCCATATCATCTGCCAAACACGCCCCGAACCCGGCCTCGGTCACATTCAGCAAAAAGCGCACACCATCTCGCTGGTAGCTGCGCAGGGTAGACTCCAACTGCGGGGTAAGCGCAGGCTCTGCCTGCCCGAAATGCAAGTTCGAGAGTGCCAAAGCCAAGCGGGCACTTAAGGCCAAGCGCATGCCGTCTTCTTCGGGCGGCAGGTCGGGCATGGCATCGCTGCGTTTGCCCAGCAGATAACGCAGGCCCACCAGCAGGGGAATTCCCCCCGCTGCCATGCGAGTAGCCTGCCGCCAGCTATCAAGCAACTTTTGCAGTTTATCGCGGTCCAGGCGTACCCATTCCCCGCGGAAACGCACCAAGCCATCATCCTCTATGGCCAGCAACTGCTCAATCTCATCATCCGTAAGCTGATAATCGCCTAACACCACGCGCGGGTAAAAGCGCAGTAAGGAGTTGATATTGACCGAGGGAGAAGAATCTGCCTTACCGCTGCCGCCGCCCTCGGCAGTGTCTAACTGCACCTCGAGCTCAACACGGGGCGGGCGGGTTTTCCACAAATTCACCATGCGTGTTTCGATACCGGCGGACTCCAACAGGGGCATGGCCTCCAAAAAACGGTATGCCTGCCGCGCCCCCCAGCTGCACGGCTTATACACGGCCTGAGAGTTAATTAACCCCGACAAAAAATCATTTTGGGCCGCCACTTGTTTCAACGGGCGCAGCAGCGAGAGCAACGCCGCACTATCCCCTGCCAGCAGGCGAGCTGCCAGCCCCAAGGGAGCATGCTTAGCCTTGCCGTCTTGCCCGGCCTTGTGTACAAAAGTGGCAAGAAATGCAAAGGGGGCCTCTTGCGCGGCGTCTCCGGCATTTTCAGCCAAATGAAAGCAAAGCATGCCCAGCTGTTGCCAGCCCTCGCCCAAGCGGCCCAGCCATTCTTCCACCTCGCAACACTCACGCGCCGCGAGCCACTCCACCGCAGAATGCAGACTTTGCAGCCACGCCGCCACATCTCCCACCGCTACCGGCACCCCGGCCACAGGCGGCAAACTATCCATCAACCGCAACATGGCCGCAGCAGGCAAGCTCAACGCGGCTTGTGGCGATTCCCCACGGCGCAGTGCGGCCAAATACGCCATCATGCGCTCGCGGGCGCGCTCTCTCAGCCAAGCCAGCACAGGCTCTGCCCCGGCCGGCAGCCCATAACGCAGCAAATCGAGCATACCGCGCCCGGCCGATACCGCAAAAGCGCGCTCCAGCCGCGGCGCACACCCCGCCGGGGTAATGCGTAGGCCTTTTTCGGTGTGCTCAAGCCCTATCTGCATGCCCTCATCTTACTTAACATTGCATAGCGGTGCAAGCGGAAAGTTAAAAATCACCGCCATCTACCACATCCCCCCCCTTTGAGCCCCATGAATGAGAGGCGCGGGTTATTCTTGCAAAAGCAAGCAGGCGCCGGCGTGGCCGAGCTCGGCCGCGCGCTGCATGTGAGCCATGGACTCGAGCATGCTTTGGGGTACACCGTGCCCTTCTTTGTAACACACGGCAAGGCAGAAGAACGCTTCGGCCGAATCTTGCTCTGCCGCCAGGCGGAACCATTTCACAGCCTCGGTATAATCCTGCTGCAGCCCGTTTAAGCCTAGATAATAGATGGTGCCCAAGATACATTGGGCATGGGGATGCCCGCTTTCGGCCGCAGCGCGGAGCCATTTAAGCGCAGTGGCTTCGTCCATTTCTACACCTTTTTTTCCTTCTTTGAAAGCGAGGTACAAATTAAATTGGGCGTTCTTATCGCCGTTTTGAGCGGCAGATTGTAGCAGGGAGATAGCTTCTTTTTCATCTATTTCACACCCTTCGCCGTATGCCAACATGACGGCAAGATCATTTTGAGCAGGGGCATAGCCCTGCTCGGCAGCTGCGCGGAGCCACTTGAGGGCCTCAGTCTCATTTTTATCGGTACCAATGCCTTCTTGGTAGCACTTGGCCAAACTGAACTGAGCCTCCACATTCCCCAGCTCTGCGGCGCGCAATAAGCACTTAAAGCCGGCTACTTGGTCTTGGGGTACACCCTCACCGTTCATATACAAGGCACCCATTGAGGACAGTGCCCCGGCATGCTCTTGCTCTGCAGCCAAGCGCAACCACGCAGCGGCGGCAGCTTTGTCTTGCGGAATCAACTCGCCGTCGCTGTATAACGCTGCGAGGCTGTATTGGGCTTCTGCAATGCCGGCGTCTGCAGCGATTTGATACCATTTAAGAGCCAGCGGGCCATTTTGCTCTACGCCTATGCCGAGATGATAGCAGCGACCCAAATTAAATGCGGCATGGGCATCCCCCTGCTCTGCTGCCCGGCGAAACCACTTAACCCCGACGGCGGCATCCGGCGGCACACCACGCCCCTGCATGTAACACATGCCGAGTAAATTTTGCGCAGCAACCTCACCGGCTTCGGCAGCCAAGAGAAACCATTTGTAAGCCTCGGCATCATCTTGAGGCACCACCGTACCATGTAAATAGTGAGACCCGACATTGAACTGAGCATGCGTATAGCCTTGCTCTGCGGCAAGGCGCAGCCATTTGTAAGCCTCGGCCTCGTCTACAGGCACTCCCCTACCCTCGCGATAGGTCCAAAAGAGAGACATTTGAGAGTCTACACAGCCTTTTTCTGCCGCAGCGCGAAACCACTTCACGGCCTCGGCGGCATCTTGGGGCACACCCAAGCCTCTCTCGTAACAGGTACCCATATTGTGCATGGCATCCACATCGCCCTGCTCTGCCGCCAGGCGAAACAACCGCGCGGCCTCGGCATAATCTTGGGGCACGCCCCAGCCCATATAATAGCATATAGCCAGCCCCCTATAAGCCTGTAGGCTGCCTTGCTCCGCCGCCAGGCGAAACCACTTCACCGCCTCAGCATGATCTTGGGGTACACCATTCCCATCCATATAAGAGCCCCCCAAATTCAGCTGTCCCTTGGCATCCCCCTGGTCTGCCGCCAGGCGAAACCACTTGACCGCCTCGGCATAATCTTGGGGCACACCCACACCTTTGGCATAGCACACCCCGAGTGCGGATTGAGCCGGGGCATAGCCTTGCTCTGCAGCGGAGCGAAAATACGGCTCTGCGGCAGCTTGGTTTTCGCTGTTCACGCACTCCATCCCCTTGTTATAATCCTCCTCGGGGGTAGCAGCGGCCAAAGCCGTGCAAAAGGCTGTAAACATTGTAACTAATAGAGCTCTGCAGATAAAATAATTACGTTTCATAATAACTAAAATTCGATGGTTTCATTGTTTTTATCCGGAATATCAGCCATAAACTGTGTTGATATTGTGTGGGAAACTCGGTTAATGAGCAGACCATACCGCAAGTACTACCTCTTTTAGGATTTTTTTAACGGCGTCTGATGCGAGGTTTAGCAGACGAACGCCCCGGTTCGGTGGTTGCCTTACGAGGTTTCAGATAAAATGAACGCAAGGGCGCATAACCTTTTTCTTCCATCAACGCATCCCAATTTTTGGGTAACTCAATGCGCACAGAGCTATACCCACCCCCGGGTAAACACATGGTTTTATTGCGATCCGTATCCCCCGTTACAATAATGGCGGTTTTCCCGGTCTGCATCACAGGCACGGTTTGAAGAGATTTCAAGCCACACCAAGAAAGCCACGGCGGTGTACTTGTATCCTCTGCATTCTCGCTGCGCGCAATCTTTGTGGCATGCCGAGAAACAGAATATGTTTGAGGGCTGAACGCGCTGCCGGGGTTTGCCCAATAATTAGCATAGGCTCGCTCCATCAATGGGCGGCGCGCCGTTTTTATAAGCGCAGCCTCCAACTTTTCTTTGGTGCTGTACCCCGCAGCCAGATTTCGTGCTACAGAAGGAGTAATCACAAAAGTACGGTACACAAAAGGGGTGCCTGAGCCAACAGCAAATTGCTCATTCTGAGTAGCATCCCACGCAAGAAGTTCCATAATTTTGGCGGCATCCGTTGTAGCCGGGGCCATATTGTTACCCCACTCCAGGGCAGACGCTGCCGTAAGCACATTTTCATTAATGCCGAACCCATGTTGCACATGGTAGGGATTCCACCCCAAAGAGTACGCAGCAGCATCATCCTCAGCCATGCACCATGGCATAAGATAACCGAATGTGCCCATGCGGTTAATAGCGGGATAATAGCCACCCAAATTAGGCATGGCTAAATTAATAAAGCGCCCGATGGCGGCATTGACCGGGGAGCTGATTTCGCCGGCGCCGCAATCAACACCCAATTGACGAGCCAGCGGGCCATTGAGCCAGCAATAGGGATTCCAAGCATGGGTACTGCAGAGTGTTCGGCGAAAATAGCCATTACCCATAGCTTTAGTGAAAGCCACCAGCACCGGCATGTGCTCCGGCTTGCAACCGGCCATAACCCCGTTAATGGCAACATGGCGAGTCGTAACAGCCCGATTCGCAATCGGCAGCACAATCAACTGCTCATCGGCAGCATAGGGAGTAAAACGCAAGAATTCTTCTATTCTTTCTTTTGTAGGAGGGATAATGGGCAAGCCATCGCTCCACCCTTGTTGTAAAAAATAAGCATTAACTTCATCCAAACTCCCCTCGAATACCGGAGATATACTTGATGAGGAAGAAAATTGGGTACCCTGTTTTTTCTCTTCTTCAGTTATGGGAGTCAAGAGAGCTTGTTTTATCTGTGGCCAAAGAACTTTTCGCGTATTGTCGATAAGTTCTTCTCTTGTGTGGGTTGTAAAAGCCCCCGGGTAAACGGCAACACGCAACACAGGAACTCCGGCCGCAGCTGCGGCACCCCTAGCCTGCTCAGCAAATGCCGGGGCCACAATCATGACGGAAGGTATCCCGGCATGCTCGGCCACACTACAATTACCGGTTTCTTTCGGGCAACAAAGCCCGCAACCACCATTGCCGGAGATAACGGCATGCACACCCAATTCTTTCAATTTATTTTCAAAGTTTACTTTACGTTCGCTACGCATACCGGGGCCGGGAAAAGGGCCGGCACTGCCCACCTCGTCCAACAAATACACCTTGGCGCGCGGGTACTCTGCTAATATCAATCGCTTAAGCTCCGGGTGTGTCACTTTAGCCATAAAACTGCCACCCACAATTGCAATAGTTTTACCATCCAAACTATCCAACCTGGCAGCTTGCTCAATCATGTTCACATCCGAGGGCGGCACCGGCGAATATACACTGTAGGTATCTCCGGCATTGCCAACCATACACCCCTCCCGGCATACCTCCTCCCCGGTGGCGCTCAATGCCACAACCCCGCTTACAAGCAGCTTGATGACTAATCCACCCAGTCTTTTCATCCTTAATGATAACACAGACATAATTAAAATGCTTCCAAGATGCAAACAGTATAACATAATTGCGGACAAAAACAAGTATATTGAGCAAATCCGAAAGATTTTCGGCGCTAAAGTGAGCTTGCAGACGCAAGCATGAAAATACAGACCAAAGCCTCACATTGTTACCACGTGTAAATACGTTATCATGAGCAGATATTTCAAAGCAGCCGAGCACATTAAACTTGCCAACACGCTCTGTTATGCTATACTCGGGGGCATGAAAGCGCAACACCTTTTAGCCATGGCGCTGCTTGTTGCACCCACCACTCAAGCAGCTCAAGAAGTACAGATAACGGATGAAACGGCAAACACTTTAGAAACTGCCGCGCTGCAACAAATACTCAGCGATTATGTGAGATGCGCCGTCTCCATCTGCGAGTTGATGGAGTCCATACACGACAAAGCCGGCGCAGAGGCTGCCGTGCCTCGACTCAGCGCCCGCCTCGCTCTCATCGAGGAGCTGCAATTCGGTGTCGACTATATGAACCCCGCAGAGGTAGATAAAGCACTCTCTGCCGCCGGTGTTACCCCGGAGCGCGTAGACGCCAACCAAACGAAATTACAACAAAACAAATTTTACGGCTGCCCGGAGCTTGCAGAGGTGTTCGGCTTACCGGCCTCGTACATGATGGAGAGCGGAGAGGTAACCCCCGAGCTACTTCAAGCCTTGGGGGCAGAGCTGGTAGCCGCCTTGGGCGACCAAGTAGCCGGCATCGGCGGTGGCCCCGGTTTTACCGAGCAAACGGCATGGAAAATGGGCAACAACCCCGATAACTTGGAGCTGATACCCACCATCATGAGTGCCCTGCCGGGTGCCGAAAAAGACGACCAAACCCTGGTATACACCGAGGAAGGCCCCATCTATGGCCGCATGACTTTCACCCTGCCTTATCAAGGCAAGGCTTACCAACTGCAAATGTGGTTTGACGTCACAGAAATTATCAAGGCCGATGAAGCAGCCCAAGAGCAAGAAACGGCAGAAGAGGAGCCCGAGGTAGAAGAGGTTGAGCCTGTTGTGATAAAAGAGGACACAGCCGCCGCCCCCGAGACTGCCGATACCACAGATGAAGAGCCCGAGCCCATCGAGCTGTCGCAACCCGAGCCCGCTACCATCCTTATCTACAGTGCAGAAGAAAGAGCCGAGGCTATAAAAACATACGTACAACAGCTCAATCGTTTATTGGCCATATTGCAAAATATCCATGATAAAGACTCTGCCGATGCCGCAGCCGAGCCGACTGCCGAGTGTTTGCTTCAAATCGGGGAAATACAAGAAGTGATGCTACAAGCCTCTCGAATGGATGTTTTGGAAGAACTGGAGAAAAACGGCAACCCCTACCAAGAGCTTGGCAAGCATATGAACCGCATTATTGAGGCCGATTTCTACGGCTCCGAGAAGCTGAAAAATGCGTATCCGCTGTAAGTGCTAATCCGGTATTCCGCATTATTACAAAAAATCCACGGGTGCAAAACATCCCGTGGATTTTTTGTTGTTCGATATTCAGATTACTTATTCGAGCGTACGGATTTCGAGGGAGCGGCCGTGGGCATCGAGCCCTTCCACCCGGGCAAAGGTAAGCACATGGGGCAGAGATGCCTTAGCAGCAGCGGGCGACATGCGTACAATGGAGGTGCGGCGCTGGAACTGGTCTGCCCTGATACCCGAGAAGGACTTACCGGAGCCGCCGGTGGGCAGGGTGTGGCTGGGGCCGGCCAAGAAGTCGCCGCAAGCCACGGTAGAATAAGTACCGGCGTAGATGGCCCCGGCGGTGCGAATACGTGCAAGTGTGGGTTCTTCTACAGCGGGGTCAACCACCAGCACTAAGTGCTCGGGGGCGTAGGCATTCACGATATCGGCCCCCTGCTCTATGGTAGATACCAAGAAACAGTGGGTATTGTCTTCGAGCACTTGCTGCAAATAAGCAGCGCGAGAAAGAGTAGCGGCTTGCAGGGCAATTTGCTGTTGCACGGCCTCGAGCAACGGTGCCGAGGTGGTAACAAAGGCTATGGCGCTATCGCCGCCGTGCTCTGCCTGGGCCAAGAGGTCTGCCGCCACAAATGCCGGGTTGGCAGTGTGGTCTGCCAATACCATAACCTCGCTGGGCCCGGGTAATAGGTCTATGGCCACGGCTCCCACTAACTGGCGCTTGGCCTCTACCACAAAACGATTGCCCGGACCGAATATTTTTTGAACAGGCGCAATCGTCCGGGTGCCCAGGGCAAGAGCCGCAATGCTTTGGGCACCGCCAATGCGGTAAATCTCGGTAGCACCGGCAGCTTGCAAAGCCACCAGCACGGCGGGGTTCACCTTGCCATCGGGCCCGCAGGGGGTCATGGCTACAATTTGCGGCACCCCCACAGCCTTGGCAAAACCACCCGTCATAAGGGCAGTAGACACCAGCGGGGCTTTGCCGCCGGGTACATATATGCCGACGCGGTCGTAGGGCACAAAGCGCTCGCCTACCTCGCAGCCTTGGGCGTTGGTGCCACTCCAATCTCGGCGCATACTTTGCCGGGAAAAATAGCTGATGTTGGCAAGAGAGGCTGCAATGGCGTCTTTTACCTCCTTAGGCACTGCTGCTTGCGCCTCTGCCAGCTCGGCATCGCTAACGCGCAGTTGTGCGGGGGTAAGCTGTACGCGGTCGAACTTGGCAGCGTAGTCGCACAGCGCGGCATCGCCTTGGCTATGCACGGCGTCGATGATGGTGGCCACGGTCTCCCGCACATCGGCTGTGGGGATGGCGCGGCGGTTCATGGCTGCAACGGCGGCGGCAAACTCGGCATCGGTCTCGCGGTATATTTTCATAACGCGCAGGGGGGGGGGAAATTATTCGCCTTTAAGAATGGCCAAGCGGGCGGGGTCGAGCTGCTCCCAGGGGAGGTCGGCCTTGGTGAAGTGGCCGTAATTGGTAGAGCGTGTGAAGATGGGGCGGCGCAGGCCGAGCACTCTCTCCATATCGGCGGGCTTGAAAGAGAAGGCCTTGAGCACGCGCTCGATGATAAGCTCCTCTGACACGCGGGCCGAGCCGAAGGTCTCGACATCTACCATAATCGACACCGGGGAGGCCTTGCCAATGGCATAGGCAACCTGCAACTCGCAGCGGTCTGCCAAACCGGCAGCGATAATATGCTTGGCCGCCCAGCGGCACATGTAGGCGCCCGAGCGGTCTACCTTGCTGCAATCTTTGCCGGAGAAAGCACCGCCACCGTGGCGCCCCATACCACCGTAGGTATCTACTATAATCTTGCGCCCGGTAAGGCCGGAGTCGCCATGCGGGCCACCGATGACGAAACGGCCCGTCGGGTTGATGAAGAACTCGGTTTGCTCTGTAATCAGCTCGGCAGGGAGCACACGGCGGGCAAGTGCCTCGCAGAAATCGCGTATGGTCTCGATGCTCACGTCCTCGGTATGCTGGGTGCTGAGCACCACATTGAGAATGCGGGCGGGCTTGCCGTCTGCGCCGTATTCTACGGCCACTTGGCTCTTACTGTCGGGGCGCAACCAGGCAACCTCGCCACTGTGGCGCACACGTGCCAGCTCAATCATGATGCGGTGGGCAAACATGATGGGGGCAGGCATGAGCTCGGGGGTCTCGTTAGAGGCGTAGCCGAACATGATACCTTGGTCGCCGGCACCCTGCTCTTCGCCATCCTTACCCTCTGCGGCACAAGCATCTACACCCTGCGCAATGTCGGGGCTTTGCGTGGAGAGGTAGTTGGTCACATCCAGCGTCTCGGCGTTAAACACCTCGTCATCTGCCGGGGTGGCGTAGCCGATGGAGCGTACTACATCGCGCACCAGGGTATCGTAATCTATCACCGCCTTGGTGGTAATCTCGCCGGCAAGGATGACGTGACCGTCTTTCACCAGTGTTTCACATGCCACTCGGCTGGCGGGGTCTTGCGCAAGACAGGCATCCACCACGGTGTCAGAGATAAGGTCGGCCACCTTGTCGGGGTGCCCCTCACCAACGGATTCGGATGAGAAAATACGGTTGTTCTTCATAATTTATTCGTAGTTTGTGAATTTAAATGACTTGAGGCCACTGGGCATGGTATTTTTGGGCAAACCGAATGCCGCCATGACCGAGCTGGCAATCAGGGCGGATTTGTTGCTGAGCTCGGGGCCGTAGTCGAGGGTGCAGCGGAAGATATCCCAGAGGAGGGTCATCTCGTTACGGAACTGGTTGCCCTGTACAATGTAATGATTAAACCCGGCGGCATGCAGGGTGGCGGTCTCGTTGCGGGTGAGGTTGCAGGTTGCTTTTTGCTGCAGGGTGGTGGCATCTATCTTGTGCCAGCCATCGCGCTCTACCATTTGAGCGCGGCGCAGGCAAAGGTCTGTATTGTAGGGGTCTTTGCGAATATCGGCCAGCAGGCGCAGGTGCTCGCGGCGCAGGGCGCTGTTGCGGGGCAGCGGGTCGTTCACCACCACAGAGAAGTACTCCGGGTGCTCCAGTTGCGAGAAAATGGCCGGGCGCGTGGCATCTACGGGGTGCAGGCACACATTGGTGTACATGTCTGCCAGCTTGTTGTAGAGGGCGGGTGTGCGGCGGGTTTGCTCGGCAATGAGGCGGTTGGGGTGGCAGCATATCATCATTTGCGGGCAAATCTCGCGTATACGGGCAGCCAGGCGGTCGCTTGCCACGCACACGCTGTTTTTGCGCACGCGGTCGCAGCGGTACAGCTCGCGTACCAGGGTGGCGCCGTAGGTATCGGCAAGCATATCATCCGTAATATACGGATTATCAAACACCAGCATCACCCCAACATTGAGTGTGGCATATTTCTCCAACGTTGCGGCATAGCTAGCCAAGCTCATGGGGCGGCGCTCCGTATACCAATCGAGCGTCCATTTGCAGGCAGGCCCACCTGCCACGCTGAAGGGCTTGCGCAGGGGAAAACTCTTGCCAATGTTCTCGATGACCACCTGCAACGAGGTATCGAAACGAAACGCGCCGCCGAAGGTCCATTGTGTTTTGGGCAGGTGGTTATCCACCATGAACATCAGCTGCTCTGCTGTAACGGGTTTGATGATGGAGCTCATGCGGGTTGATGCGGTAAAATGGATTCCCAGAAACGCTGGCTGATGGCATGCATGGCATTTTCATCTGCTGCATCACTGCGCAGCACCAAACGCAATAAATCGAAGAGTATGGATGAGGCGTTGGAGTGCCCGCGCCCCTGCATCTTGAAATGCCGGAACCCCATGTCGCGCAGGCGCTTAATCTCTGCCACTGTCAGGGCAAGCACGCTGTGTTTTTCGTGCGTAAGCAGGGTGCCCATATCTTTGCAGCCATTCATATTCTGGCGTTTATCAAAGGCAGAGGCATCGTAGCTCAGGTAGTCGAGCGCCATCTCCGACAAGGTGCTGTAGTGGTATGGGCGCAAGGGGCACTGGCGTATGCAATACTCATTTACCAGCAATATATGGCGCTCCTTGTCCTCTATCTTCTCAAGCAGGTCGTAGTTGAGCACATCGTCGGGGTGCACCATCACCTCATCGTACTTATCTGCCAAGCGTTTATAGACATCGAGCTTGCCTTTGCCACCGCCGTTGGTAATTTTGAGAATGCTCGATACGGTGCGCAGCTTGGGGTACTCGCGGCGCACGTGGTCATACAATGCATCGCTGGCCATAATGACGGCATTGCGCTGCGACGAGTTGTGATTGCTCGAGAAGGTGAGCATGGCGTTGCCCAAGGGGTCCTTCATATGTGCCTCTTTGAGATTGAGGTTGGTGAAGGTGTAATACATGGCAATGTTGCGCTTGGCGTACTCTAACCCCGCAGCGCGTATCTCTTCTGCATCGCACATCAGGTGCTTGAGCACGCGCCCGCTGTTCCATATACACAAGGGCGCACCGTGCACGATATTGAAGGGCTCGAACCCCAGCAACAACTTGCAAAAATCGTAAAATGCCACCAGCTCGCGGTCGTTCACGAACGCGCCCGATACATCCCACACGGCATCAGGCCAGTCCGGGTTCAAATATGGTGAAATTGCTGCCATTTTTTACGCGGGCGAGTATACCACATCATTGATATTATGGCAAGATAAATCACTGATTACAGGCACGAAAACCACATGCCCCCCCTCAGAGATGAGAAACATGTGGTTTTGTGAATGGGCTGCTCGGTAGCTGCGCCACGCGCGAATCAGTACTGCAACTCGCCGCTGAGCACGCGCTGCTCGAAATCTGCAATATCTACCACCTCGCCGGTGCGGCGCGCATGCTCTACAGCAAAGGCAATAACGTGAGAGTGGGCGCTGGCCTGAATGGGGGTGGTCATAAGGGAGACATCGTCCACCACGCGCATGTCGTTATAGAGATTGCTTACCAAGCCCCAGTCGCCACCGCCGTGGCCGGCATAACCACCGGCTACCTCTTCTACATCCACCTTGCGCATGTTGCCCGAGAAATGCTCTGTAATGGTGATTTCGCCGGGGCCGTTTTCTTTGTAGAACGCACCGGCGCGCAGTTTGGCTTTGGTGCCGTAAATCTCAATATGCCTGCCCTGCTCGAAGGCGGTCATGGTGAAGGTGCCGGTAATGCCGCCCAGATAGCGCAAGATGGCCACCAAGTGGTCCGGCTGGTCGTTGTCTTCGCATTGGAAGGCGTCTCGCCCCCAGGGGGAGGTCCTGAGCCACTCGGTAATGTCCTCGGGGGTGGCGTCATCCACGCCGTCCATCACCATTTTAAGCCAGCGGCGGCAAGAATCGTCGGTTATGTACTTGCGGGCATCCCAGGGGTCTTCGCCGATGGGGCCGGTCCAGTCCGTGCAGCGTACGGGGCGGGGCTCTTTGAGGGTTTCTTTGCGGAAGAAGGAGAGCTCGCCGAAGGAGGAAACCTGTTGGCAGGGGCGGTCGAGCAGCCAGTAGAGGATATCCATATCATGGCAGCATTTGGCCACAATCATGGGGGTAGACTTAGCGCTGTTGCCCCAGTGCCCGCGCACGAAGGAGTGGCCGAAGTGCCAAGCACCCACACCCTCGTTGGCGTTGAAGGTCATGATATCGCCCAGCTCACCACTGCGTATGATATTGCGTATGGCATTGTAAAACGGCGTGTAGCGCAGCACATGGCAAATAGCCACACGGCGGCCGAGTTTGTCTGCCAAGTTGCGCAGCTCGAGGGCCTCGCGCAGGGTTTTGGCAATGGGTTTTTCGAGCAGCAGGTCATAGCCCAGCTCCAGGGCACGCTTGGCGGGCTCAAAGTGGTAGTCGTCTTGCGTGCCGATGATGGCTACATCTGCCATTTTGGGTTGGGATAACAAGGCATCCGCATTCTCAAAAAGTCGCACGGCGGCTCGCTCCTCTTCCGGGGCAAAATCGCGCACTTGCTCGGCGCGCACGGTTACGGGGTCTGCAGCAGCCACAATGCGGAACTGCTCCGGGTGCTCCATAGCCAACTTCATGTAAGTGCGGGTGCGAGAGCCACACCCTATACCGACGAGTGATATTCTGTTGTCGTTCATACGTAATAACTAGTTGATAAAATTAACATTAACGTGCAAGCACGGCGGGGGTACCGGCTTGGCCGCAGGCAGAGATGGGGCGCACGGCCATGCGAGATGCCCCCTTGAAGAACGAGGCAGGCAAGGTAATCTTGCGCTGGCCACCGGGCAGCACGCACACCGTGTACCACCCGCGAGAGGTACCCGCCTGAATCACCCACTTGCGGGCCAATTTATCGGGTGCCTGCCAAGAGATAACCACCTTGCCACCCCCCTCTGCCGCCGTAGCAGCGGGGCGCCCGGGTATGCTGTCTTTACACCAAGTCATGGCCGGTGGCAACGAAAACCCGGTGTAGCGTTTGGCGATTTCTTTTTGCACACCGCCACGGTTGGTAGCAATGGAGCGCCAGCTCCAGAAGATTTGCCCGCAGCTTTGGCGCGCAAGTTTGCGCGAGGCGTCCATCTGCGCACCGATTTCGGAGGCAGGGCGGCCGGGGTCTTCAGAGCTGTTAATGCGCACGCTGGCAATACCGGGCCACACGGGGCGGCTCGTGTTGATATTGGCCCACCACTGCATGAGGGCGGTAAAGCTTTGTGGGCCTTCGATACGCCAGTAAAGCTGCGGGGCGAGGTAATCGACCCACCCTTTTTTGAGCCACTTGCGGGCATCGCAAGCCAAGTGCTCGTATGCATTCACCCCGGCTTCTACGCCCGAAGGGTACCCGGGTTGCCAAATACCAAAGGGACTTATACCCACTCGCACCCATGGCTTTGTCGCTTTCACCTTTTTGTACAGGTTGTACACAAAGGTATCGATGGCATCCCGGCGTTGCGAGGGGGTTTTACCATCATTTATATCATTGTGGGGTGGGTAGGGGTAAAAGTAGTCATCTAAATGCACGCCATCAATATCATACCGCTTCACGACATCCAATATCACCTTGAGCACGTGCTCTTGCGCATTTTTGTCGGACGGATTGAGTATTTGCGTGCTACCGGCTTTTTTCAGCCATTTGGGGTACCGCCGCGATACATGGTTTTTGCCCACGCTTTTACCGCTGATGGTGGCCCTGAACGGGTTGAACCACGCATGCACCTCCAGCCCGCGCTTGTGTGCCTCGGCTATGGTAAATGCCAGCGGGTCGTATCCGGGGTCTACCCCTGCCCCGCTCAGCCAACAGCTCCACGGCTCCAATGATGATTTGTAGATAGCATCGGCATTGGGGCGCACCTGCAAAATGATGGCATTAAACCGCAGTTTGACAGCTGTGTTGAGTATGGCCAACATCTCTTTTTTTTGCTGCTCGGCAGATAACCCGGCCTTCGAGGGCCAATCGAGATTGAACACAGTTGTTACCCACACGGCACGAAACTCTCGCGCGGGCTCCGGTGCATTCTCATTCACCTGTTGCCATGCCTGCGCCAGCATTGTGGTTAACACCAGCAATAACAATATCAATCGCTTCATGTACTCAGCATATCAGCTACTCCCGCCGGTTTCAAGCAACAATCACGGCAGTTTGTGTCAAAATATCACCCCGCCATACGGCGGGGTGGCATCATGCTGTGTGGCACGGTTCAGACCGGCCCGGCGGCAGACTATCAATCGGCCAACTCGCTGCTGCGTTTGCCGCCGGCGGCGCGTATCAGCTCGGCACAGTCGGTGTGTTTGTGCTCAATGGCATAATCAAGCGGGGTTCTGCCATCATAACTTCTATCATTAACATTGATACCGGGTTGCGACAACAGCAGCATGAGGATTTCCGCGTGCCCTCCCGATGCGGCAACATATATACCCTCACTCGGGTCGGCGCCTTTCTCGAGCAATAGCTTGACGATTTCCACGTACCCTCCCGATGCGGCAACATATATACCCTCACTCGGGTCGGCGCCTTTCTCGAGCATCAGCTTGACGATTTCCATGTGCCCGCCGAAGGTGGCACCATATAAGCCCACGCTCGGGTCGGCACCTTTCTCGAACAGTAGCATGACAATTTCCATGTGCCCGCCCCTTGCGGCAACCTCCATGCCCCAGCTCGGGGCGGCACCCTTCTCGAGCATCAGCTTCACGATTTCCACGTGCCCGCCCTCTGCGGCACCACGTAAGCCCACTCTCGGGGCGGCACCTTTCTCAAGCAGTAGCATGACAATTTCCATGTGCCCGCCCCTTGCGGCAGCCGATAAGCCCTCGCCCGGGTCGGCACCCTTCTCGAGCAGCAGTTTGACGATTTCCATGTGCCCATAGATAGCGGCACTGCGTAAGCCCCGGTTCGGGTCGGCGCCTTTCTCGAGCAATAGCTTGACGATTTCCACGTACCCTCCCGATGCGGCAACATATATACCCTCACTCGGGTCAGCGCCTTTCTCAAGCAGCAGCCTGACGATTTCCACGTGCCCGCCGTATGCGGCACCATATAAGCCCACGCTCGGGTCGGCACCTTTCTCGAACAGTAGCATGACAATTTCCATGTGCCCGCCCAAGGCGGCAACCTCTATGCCCCGGCTCGGGTTGGCTCCTTTCTCGAGCAGAAGCTTCACGATTTCCACGTGCCCGCCCTCTGCGGCACCACGTAAGCCCACGCTCGGGTCGGCACCTTTCTCGAGCAGTAGCTTGACGATTTCCATGTGCCCGCCCTCTGCGGCACCACGTAAGCCCACGCTCGGGTCGGCACCTTTCTCAAGCAGTAGCATGACAATTTCCATGTGCCCGCCCCCTGCGGCAGCCGATAAGCCCTCGCCCGGGTCGGCACCCTTCTCCAGCAGCAGCTTAACGATATCCATGTGTCCGCCGAGGGCAACACCGTCAAAGTAAGCATCGTTCAGTCTTGCCGATTTCTTATGTTCGAGTTCTGCTACTTTAGAAGCATCACCCATCACACCCGCGCGAAAATATGCTTTTTCTTCATCGTTCATCCTTTCTTCCATCCATGAGCACATATTCTGCAAATGAGCAGGAGTAGACGGTGTGGTGGCAGTTGTTGATGCGTGAGGCTCGGGGCTAGACGACAGACTTGCAGCCTTCGGTGCATCATCCTTACAAGAAGTGAGAGTGACAGATGCAGCAAGAAGGGATAAAAGGAGGAAGTGCGGTTTCATGAAGAAAGATGAATGAGTAAAATGTTGATAAAACGTATAACGTGTGATAACGGTTACAATGTAACAAAAGTTATACAAAATGGCAAGATTAAGAGATTTATCAAGATAAACTTTTTGGTAATTCAAACGGATGTTCACCCCGAGAGAGGGCGGTGGCTATACCCGGGTACTCTCTCGGGGTGAGGAAACCTATCAATCGGCCAACTCACTGCTGCGTTTGCCGCCGGCGGCGCGTATCAGCTCGGCACAGTCGGTGTGTTTGTGCTCAATGGCATAATCAAGCGGGGTTTTGCCCCGGTGATCTATTGCATTCACCTTGATACCGGGTTGCGACAACAGCAGCATGAGGATTTCTAGGTGCCCGCCCTCAGCGGCACCAAATATACCCTTACTCGGGTCGGCACCTTTCTCCAGCAACAGCTTAACGATTTCCATGTGCCCGCCGTATGCGGCACCAAATATACCCTCACTCGGGTCGGCGCCTTTCTCGAGCAGCAGCTTGACGATTTCCACGTGCCCGCCGAATGTGGCACCCCTTAAGCCCCAGCTTGGGTCGTCGGCGCCTTTCTCGAGCAGCAGCCTGACGATTTCCACGTGCCCGCCCGCTGCGGCACCCGATAACCCATAATTCGAATTGGCACCTTTCTCCAGCAGCAGCTTAACGATATCCATGTGGCCTTTCTCAGCGGCACCCCCTAAGCCCTCGCTTGGGTCGGCATCTTTCTCCAGCAGCAGCTTAACGATCTCCATATGCCCGCCCTTAGCGGCATCCGATAAGCCCCAGCTCGGGTCAGCGCCTTTCTCCAGCAGCAGCTTGACGATTTCCAAGTGCCCGCCCGCTGCGGCACTCTCTAACCCATAATTCGAGTTGGCACCTTTCTCCAGCAGCAGCTTAACGATATCCATGTACCCGCCGAGGGCAACACCGGCAAAGTAAGCATCGTTCAGTCCTGCCGATTTCTTATGTTCGAGTTCTGCTACTTTAGAAGCATCACCCATCACACCCGCACGAAAATAGGCTTTTTCTTCATCGGTAATCCATCGGTCTTCCATCCATGAGCACATATTCTGCAAATGAGCAGGGATAGACGGTGTGGTGGCAGTTGTTGATGCGTGAGGCTCGGGGGTAGACGACAGACTTACAGCCAGCTCGCTGCTGCGTTTGCCGCCGGCGGCGCGTATCAGCTCGGCACAGTCGGTGTGTTTGTGCTCAATGGCATAATCAAGCGGGGTTAGGCCATCATCACTTCTATCATTAACATTGATACCGGGTTGCGGCAACAGCAGCCTGACTATTTCCGCGTGCCCTTTCTCAGCGGCACCATATAAACCCCAATTCGGGTCAGCGCCTTTCTCCAGCAGCAGTTTGACGATTTCCAAGTGCCCGCCTTTAATAGCACCCACTAAGCCTACACTCGGGTCGGCACCTTTCTCGAGCAACAGCTTAACGATTTCCACGTGCCTGCCCCAAGCGGCATTAAACAACCCCACATTCGAGTCGGCGCCTTTCTCGAGCAGCAGCTTGACGATTTCCATATGCCCGCCCGCTGCGGCACCCGATAAGCCCTTGCTCGGGTCGGCTCCTTTCTCGAGCAGCAGCTTGACGATTTCCATGTGCCCGCCACGTGCGGCACCCTTTATGGCCACGTTCGGGTCGGCTCCTTTCTCGAGCAGCAGCTTGACGATTTCCATGTGCCCGCCACTTGCGGCACCATATATACCCACACTCGGGTCGCCGCCTTTCTCGAGCAGAAGCTTGACAATTTCCACGTGCCCTTTCACAGCAGCACCCGATAAGCCCACGTTCGGGTTGGCGCCTTTCTCGAGCAGAAGCTTGATGATTTCCATCTGCCCTTCCTGAGCGGCATCCTCTAAGCCCTCGCTCGGGTCGGCGCCTTTCTCAAGCAATAGACGGACGATTTCCAAGTGCCCACACGTTGTGGCTTGCCACATTCCCTCGCTCGGGTCGGCACCTTTCTCGAGCAGCAGTTTGACGATTTCCATGTGCCCGCCCTCTGCGGCACCATGTAAGCCCCAGCTTGGCTCGGCACCTTTCTCGAGCAGCAGCATGACAATTTCCATGTGCCCGCCACGTGCGGCACCATATAAGCCCCAATTCGGGTCAGCGCCTTTCTCAAGCAGCAGCTTGACGATTTCCATGTGCCCGCCGAGGGCAACACCGGCAAAGTAAGCATCGTTCAGTCCTGCCGATTTCTTATGTTCGAGTTCTGCTACTTTAGAAGCATCACCCATCACACCCGCGCGAAAATAGTTTTTTTCTTCATCGGTAATCCATCGGTCTTCCATCCATGAGCACATATTCTGCAAATGAGCAGGGGTAGACGGTGTGGTGGCAGTTGTTGATGCGTGAGGCTCGGGGGTAGACGACAGACTTGCAGCCTTCGGTGCATCATCCTTACAAGAAGTGAGAGTGACAGATGCAGCAAGAAGGGATAAAAGGAGGAAGTGCGGTTTCATGAAGAAAGATGAATGAGTAAAATGTTGATAATACGTTTAACGTGTGATAACGGTTACAATGTAATACAAGTTATACAAAATGGCAAGATTATGAGAGTTATCAGGATAAACTTTTTGGTAATTCAAACGGATGTTCACCCCGAGAGAGGGCGGTGGCTATACCCGGGTACTCTCTCGGGGTGAGGAAACCTATCAATCGGCCAGCTCGCTGCTGCGTTTGCCGCCGGCGGCGCGTATCAGCTTAGCACAGACGGTGTGTTTGTGCTCAATGGCATAATCAAGCGGGGTTTTGCCATCATCACTTCTATCATTCACCTTGATACCGGGTTGTGACAACAGCAGCATGAGGATTTCCGCGTGCCCGCCTCGAGCGGCACCCCATAAACCCTCGTTCGGGTCAGCGCCTTTCTCGAGCAGCAGTTTGACGATTTCCAAGTGCCCGTAGCGTGTGGCATCATATACCCCCACACTCGAGTCGGCACCTTTCTCGAGCAACAGCCTGACGATTTCCACGTGCCCGCCCGCTGCGGCACCCTCTAACCCATAATTCGAGTTGGCGCCTTTCTCCAGCAGCAGCTTAACGATTTCCATGTGCCCGCCCGCTGCGGCACCAAATATACCCTCACTCGGGTCGGCGCCTTTCTCCAGCAGCAGCTTGACAATTTCCATATGCCCGCCACGAGTAGCATACACTAAGCTGTTTTCATCCGGCTTGGCGCCATTCTCCAGCAGCAACTTGACAATTTCCATATGCCCGCCACGAGTAGCATACACTAAGCTGTTTTCATCCGGCTTGGCGCCATTCTCCAGCAGCAACTTGACAATTTCCATATGCCCGCCACGAGTAGCATACACTAAGCTGTTTTCATCCGGCTTGGCGCCTTTCTCCAGCAGCAGCTTCACGAGCTCCATGTGCCCGCCTTCTGCGACAGTTCTTAAACTATCACTATCCGGTTTGGCGCCTTTCTCGAGCATAAGCTTGACGATTTCCCAGTGCCCGCCTTCTGCGGCAGTTCTTAAACTGTCACTATCCGGCTTGGCGCCTTTCTCCAGCATAAGTTTGACGATTTCCCAGTGCCCGCCTTCTGCGGCAGTTCTTAAACTGTCACTATCCGGCTTGGCGCCTTTCTCCAGCATAAGTTTGACGATTTCCCAGTGCCCGCCTTCTGCGGCAGTTCTTAAACTGT
>SUVK01000010.1:0-25457 GCA_015062055.1 Akkermansiaceae bacterium | reverse complement strand
TTGGCGCCTTTCTCCAGCATAAGTTTGACGATTTCCCAGTGCCCGCCTTCTGCGGCAGTTCTTAAACTGTCACTATCCGGCTTGGCGCCTTTCTCCAGCATAAGTTTGACGATTTCCCAGTGCCCGCTTCTAGCGGCCTTGAATAATCCCACACTCGGCTTGGCGCCTTTCTCCAGCATTTGCCCGGCAATATACCAGTGCCCGCCCTCAATAGCACCCACTAAGCCTACACTCGGGTCGGCGCCTTTCTCCAGCATAAGCTTAGCAAATTCTCCGTTCCCGTTCCCATTCACAGCGGCATCAAACAACCCCACACTCGGGTCGGCTCCTTTCTCGAGCAACAGCTTAACGAGCTCCATGTGCCCGCCCCAAGCGGCATAATACAACCCCACACTCGGGTCGGCTCCTTTCTCGAGCAACAGCTTAACGATTTCCACGTGCCCGCCCGCTGCGGCATGTAACAACCCCACACTTGGGTCGGCGCCTTTCTCGAGTAGCAGTTTGACAATTTCCACGTGCCCTTCCCATGCGGCACCCTTTATGCCCTCGTTCGGGTTGGCGCCTTTCTCGAGCAGCAGCTTGACAATTTCCATGTGACCGCCACGTACGGCACCATATGAGCCCCAATTCGGGTCAGCGCCTTTCTCAAGCAGAAGCTTGACGATTTCCATGTGCCCGCTATAAGCGGCATACCTTAAACATTTTTCATCCGGCTTTGTGCCTTTCTCGAGCAGCAGCTTGACGATTTCCATGTGACCGCCCTCTGCGGCACCATGTAAGCCCCAGCTTGGGTCGGCACCTTTCTCGAGCAGTAGCATGACAATTTCCATTTGCCCGCCACGTGCGGCACCATATAAGCCCCAATTCGGGTCAGCGCCTTTCTCAAGCAGAAGCTTGACGATTTCCATGTGCCCGCTACGAGCGGGATACCTTAAACAGGCTTTATCCGGCTTGGTGCCTTTCTCAAGCAAAAGCTTGACGATTTCCATGTGACCGCCGAGGGCAATACCGGCAAAGTAAGCATCGTTCAGTCCTGCCGATTTCTTATGTTCGAGTTCTGCTACTTTAGAAGCATCACCCATCACACCCGCGCGAAAATAGGCTTTTTCTTCATCGGTCCTCCAATGGTCTTCCTCCCATGAGCACATATTCTGCAAATGAGCAGGGATAGACGGTGTGGTGGCAGTTGTTGATGCGTGAGGCTCGGGGGTAGACGACAGACTTGCAGCCTTCGGTGCATCATCCTTACAAGAAGTGAGAGTGACAGATGCAGCAAGAAGGGATAAAAGGAGGAAGCGCGGTTTCATGAAGAAAGATGAATGAGTAAAATGTTGAGAAAACGTATAACGTGTGATAACGGTTACAATGTAACAAAAGTTATACAAAATGGCAAGATTAAGAGAGTTATCAGGATAAACTTTTTGGTAATTCAAACGGATGTTCACCCCGAGAGAGGGCGGTGGCTATACCCGGGTACTCTCTCGGGGTGAGGAAAACTATCAATCGGCCAGTTCGCTGCTGCGTTTGCCGCCGGCGGCGCGTATCAGCTCGGCACAGTCGGTGTGTTTGTGCTCAATGGCATAATCAAGCGGGGTTTTACCCCGGTGATCTATTGCATTCACCTTGATACCGGGTTGCGACAACAGCAGCTTGACAATTTCCACGTGCCCTTTCACAGCAGCAACCTCTAAGCCCTCGTTCGGGTCGGCGCCTTTCTCGAGCAGTAGCTCAACGAGTGCCAAGCGACCGCCTAAAGCAGAGCCGAACATGGCAGCACGAGGAGATACGCCTTTGTTCAGCAGAACCAGAACAAGGTCTGCATGCCCGCCGCATGCGGTGCCGGCCAAAAGATATTCGGCTGAAAGCGATTGCGGGTCGAGTTTTTCAAACTTGCTGATATCGCCGGCAAAACCGGCACGCAGGCAGGCAATGGCCTCATCATTATTTTTAAGATATGTTATCATTTCATCGAGCGCCTTTTGAGCCCGTGCAGACTCATCATGAGCCTTAGCATCATCTTCTTGTTTCTGAATCAATAGCTTAACAATATAAGCATGGCCACCTTTTGAGGCATATGGCAGAGCCGCGCCGGGGTCGGCTCCTTTCTCAAGCATGAGTTTAACCAGCTCAACTTGCCCGCCCTCTGCGGCACCGGCAAGGGCCCCGGTGGGGTCGGCACCTTTCTCGATTAAGAGCAACACTATATCGGTGTGCCCATTGAAAGCGGCCTCATAGATACCTTTGTTGGGTTTGGCGCCTTTCTCTAACAATAATTGAACAATCTCCCTATGGCCACCTAACGCAGCGCCACGGATACCATATTGAAGACCGGCTCTATTATATATCAACAGTTGCACAATCTCCATGTTACCGGCCAGCGAGGCACTAAACATGGCAGCACGAGAAGATACGCCTTTGTTCAGCAGAACCAGAACAAGGTCTGCATGCCCGCCACATGCAGCACCGGCCAAAAGATATTCGGCTGAAAGCGATTGCGGGTCGAGTTTTTCGAACTTGCTGATATCGCCGACAAAACCGGCACGCAGATAGATCATTTCTTGTTCTTGGGCACGTGACATCATCTCACCCAATGCCTGATAGGCCTGTGGCGGTATAACAGATGAATTTTGGGCCAGGGCCGCACTATTGAATGTGGTAAAAAGACAAGATGTGGCCAAAAGCGATAATGTGAATTGTTTTGTTTTCATATGCTTATTTGTTTATGGAGGATGAAAAAATACATTTGACACCGAGGATGAAATTATTCTTCGGTTGCCCGTACACTAATCAAGAGAGAGAAACCGGCAAAATCTATCATAAAAATATTTTTTGACGCGTGGGAACAATTAGTAAAACACCAATTTGCAGGGGCAGCCGCGTTAGCGGCGGAACCGTGGGTGTTCGACGATTAAACGAATCGGAGCCCGACGCAGCGCAGCAAGGAGGCCGACAGAACCTATTGCGGAGGGCGTGAGTGGCCCAAAAATACCAATTTATCTGCCAAAATAGACCAAAGCTGCTAATTGCTCCTACGCGTATCAGCTGCCATAACAGTCAAAGAATCTAATCGTTACAACGTGTGTGAGCTTCTGACCTCGGGACGGCTAAGGCTTGTTGCCGGAGTGTTTTTAATTTTAGGTTGACATAATACCGTATTTTTCATATAAGTAAGGATACAACGTATCGACAAATTCATGAAACCTCTCTCTCTACATCTTTTCTCATTTTTGGCGGGTACCTGTGCCGTTAATGCCGCACAGCCGCAACAATACCCTGAAACATTTTCTCCGGCACCGGCTCAGGTTGATATATTCACTGCAGCACAACGTGGCGATGTAGACGCTCTTCGGCAACTTATTCAAGACGGCGTTAATGTGAATATGGCCGAACGGCTCAAAGGGCATACCGCCCTTATGCTGGCCGCACGCAACGGCCAAACCGAGGCTGTACGTATTTTGCTGCAAGCCGGGGCGGACATATCGGCAAGAGACCATAAAGGTGTACCTGCTCTTTTATATGCTGCGATGTTCGGCAATGGTGAGGTTGTGCAAGTTTTACTGGAAGCCGGGGCAGATGTTAATACTACCGGCACCAATAGTTGGACCCCTCTTATATGCGCAGTGCGAGCCGGTAATACCAAAACTATCATCCCCTTATTGAAAGCCGGGGCAGATATGAAGGCTGCTGATAATACCGGTAAAACCGCCTTCATGTTTGCCGTTATCAATAAGAATGCACTCATTGTAGATTTCTTTCTGAGTTTAGGTACCGACCTTGAAAAAGTTGATAATTACGGTTTCTCGCCGCTGATGTTGGCAGCACAGGGTGGCGACCCTAATATTGTGACAAAACTACTGCAGGCCGGGGCTAAGGTTGATACCCCGGACTTTGATGGTATTACGCCACTTATGTATGCTGCCGATAAAGGTCATTTGGATGTGGTAGCGATTCTGTTGCAAGCAGGTGCTAATCTGCATACCACCGATAGTTCGGGTAATACTGCCTTAGATTACGCGAAACAAAATCGCCACACCGCTGTGATAAAGCTTCTCGAAGAAAAGGAGGCAGAAGAAAGCTCCGGTAATAACAATCGTCGCATCTTGGATTTATTCTGACCTGCGCATTCCTTTTTTACACAAAACCGCGTGGTGCCTTGCGACACCACGCGGTTTTTTATAAATCTTCAGCAATGAGCAATTACATGCTCATCATAATAGCCTTGAGAGCCTCGCTGCCGTAGCAGTCGTTCTCCATGATGCTCGTGGCAGCAGCCTCCATGCGGGGAGCCAGCATAAACAGGGCCGGCAGAAGCTTCTCTGCAAGCTTTTCTTGTGTAGCCTCATCGGGTGAGCCCAGGGACTCCATCTTGGTCTGAGCCTCTGTCATGCGTACCTGCAAGGCCTCGAGCTTGGTGGCAGCAGCATCGGCGCTGGCGGTGTCTTTTACAGACTCCATTGTGGTTACTACCTCGTTAAGTACGGCAATAACCTCGTCTACCATGGCCTCGGCCTCGGCGGGGGTGCAGGCGGCTACTACAGGTGCTTCTTGAGCCATAGCCAAGGGGCTGCAAAGTGCAGCGGCAGCGAAAAATGCAATCTTCTTCATAATTTTTTTCTTGTTTTGGATTAAACCCTGCTACAACTTCTTGCTGCAACCGTGGGCGGGGGGAGAATACACTATTTTTTTTATCTTGTCAATGATAAGTAATAAAAAATATTGAATATTTTTAATTGTTTTCAAATTCTACCTTACAAGAGTAAGTGCGCTTCCGTGTAAAAATAAACGGTGGGACAATTGGATTTTTTGACAGTTTTGACATCTGAATGCCACTAACCTCATGTCACAACGTATACAACATGGTGAGTCTCGCTATTATACCCCCGCAAACTCTGTAATTTAACGGTACAATTTAGCGCGTTCGTTGCGGTGTTGCTCGCGGAGTCTGCGTTCTTCGTCGCTGATACTGCGCAAGTGAGGGGTATTGGCCGGTTGCGCAGCGGGTTGCGGTGTTGAGGCCTCTTGCTCGCGGCGGTATACATCGGCAATGGCATAAAAGAGGCGTGCTAATTGAACGGATTCAAAGAACCGGGAGTCTGCGAGGCGAAGACAATTTTTCTCGAACTCAGCCTGCAAGAGCTGCACCTCAATCACTTGGCTGGCCAGCAAGTTCTGGTCGTCTCGGCTGGGTTCGGCATCGATGGATAATTGCTTAATTTTGCGGAGATTGAGAATCATCTCTTTAGTTTTGCCACGCAGTGGGGCAGTTGCGGCATCTGCCGAGGCGTGATCCGTTATGCCGGCCAGGAGGGTATTGATTTCTCGCAAATTATTGCTATAAGCTTCAATGGCGGCCGAGATTTCTTGACCTGCCGGTGTATACTCTGCGCGGGCAACGGTGCTCACCAATACCGAGCTGATAAAAAATGAGCTAAGCTTGTAGATGGCATTCATAGGCAGAGTTTATTAAGAATCAGCGAATGAGCGAGTCGGTATCGGTGCTCAGCATCTCAAGCGCTTGAAATGTTTTGATGAGAGGAGCAGAGTGATAAAACTGCTCTTTAGCCAAGCGAAGTATTTGGTGATGAACTGCTAACCCGGCAGCCCGCAAATTTTTGTCGGAAACCTGCAGGGCCTGTTCATCTGCCGTTGTGATGGCTTTTTGGCGTACGACATGCGGTGGCTCGGTATTAGCTAATATAACTTTGAGCTCCAGGCCCAGCCGATGCAGGGTGGGGGCCTCTGCGGCAGCCGTGGCTTTATCTTGAATACGCGAGAGGCAGGCTGCCATATCATCCAAACATACCACCATGGCATTGTAAGAGGCAACAGCCGCCTGCCCGCTTGCAGACAGCTCCCCATCTACCAACGGGGCAGCAGTTGCAGCCATAGCGCCTATACCGAGAACTAAGAGCAGTTTTTTCATACCTTCGACGTTGTCATTCATGTTACGGCGCCGCCTCGGGCTGCCTCGGGCAGCAGAATAACAATCCGCCCCCTGCTTGTCAAGCCAAAAGCAACCACACTGCGTCAGCAGAAAATATGCACGCCAACCTTTGTCATGACTTGCCGAAACATTGACAAGCAGGCACCACGGTGTATAATGTCCGCATGAAAGAGGATATGAAAGATCAAGATTTGAAAAAAGAAAACTGCGAAGCCGAAGATTGCTGCTGCGAAGAGCCCGAAACTGCACAACAAACCCATGCCGACGCGGTAGATGAGTCTGATGCGGCAGAGGCCGAAGCCGCCGTAGATGAGCTGACCAAATGGCGCGAGCTGGCCATGCGCACCGCCGCAGAGTACGACAACTACCGCAAGCGCTGCGTGAAAGAGCGCGAAGAGTTTTGCCGCTATGCCAACCGCAGCTTGCTCGAGGAGCTGCTGCCCGTGATTGACAATTTTGAGATGGGTATGATGATGGCCGGGCAAGACACCTCATCCATGATTTACATCGGCATGAGTATGGTGCAGAAACAATTAAACGATTTCTTGAGCTCTCAGGGGGTAGAGGCTATACCCACCGAGGTAGGGCAGGCGTTCGACCACAATATCCACGAGGCCATCCAAAGCGAAGCGTCGGATGCGCCCGAGGGCACCATCATACGCATATTGCGCCGCGGCTACAACCTGAAAGGCCGCCTGCTGCGCCCCGCTAATGTGATTGTGGCCGCCGCTAAAGATGAAGAAACCAAGGCATAACCGGATTTTTTGAAGAATTAAAACTATGTCCCAAAGTTATTACGAGGTGCTAGGCGTAGACCGCAATGCGGATGAAAACGCCATCAAAAAGGCCTACCGCAAGTTGGCCATGAAGTACCACCCCGACCGCAACCCTGATGACAAGGAGGCCGAGGAGAAATTTAAAGAGGTGGGCGAGGCCTACGAGGTGCTCAGTAACCCCGATAAACGCGCCGCTTACGACCGCATGGGCCACGAGGCCTTCAAAAACGGTGGTATGGGTGGCGCCGGTGGCCCCGGCGGTGCCGGTTTTGACCCCATGGATATCTTTGCCCAATTTTTCGGGGGCATGGGGGGCGGTGGCTTCGGTGGTTTCAGCGGTTTTGGTGGCGGGCGTCGGCAGGCAGACCCACGCCAACCCGGGGCAGACCTGCGCTATGATTTGGATGTAACGCTTGAGGAGGCCGCCACAGGCTGCACACGCACCATCGAGCTGGAGCGCCTCATGCCCTGCGACAAGTGCGGGGCCACCGGCTCGGCAGATGGCCAAAGCGGGCTCAAAACCTGCCCCACCTGCCATGGGTCGGGTGTTGTAACACGCCAAAGCGGATTCTTTGTACAGCAAAGCACCTGCCCCACCTGCCACGGGGCCGGCAAAACCATATCGAACCCCTGCTCCAAATGCCATGGCGAGGGCCGCGTAAACCACGAAGAAAAAGTAACCATTCGCATACCCGCCGGTATTGACAACGGCGCGCAAATGCGCGTGGGTGGTAAGGGCGATGCAGGCTTGCACGGTGGCACCACCGGCGACCTCTACATCTTTGTCGAGGTAGAACCGCACCCCATCTTCCACCGCGAGGGTATGGACCTTCATTGCACCATCCCCGTATCACTGAAAGATGCCGTACTGGGTGGTACCATCACCGTACCCACCCTGGAGGGCGGCTCCAAAGTCAAGATTGCCCCCGGCACCGCAAGCGGCACTGTACAGCGCGTGCGCGGCAAGGGCATGCCCTCTACCCAACGCAGCGGCAAGGGTGACTTGCTGGTCGAGTTGCAGGTAGAGATACCCACGGGGCTCTCCTCTGCCCAAAAGAAAGCCATGGAGGCCTTTGCCGCCACCCTGAGTGACAGCAACACGCCCGATGCGAAAGACTTTGCCAAACGAGCTGCAAAATACCTCAAATAAACCATGCACAGGTGCTACCTACCACAAGCTCCATTCGCCTCGGGCATGCTCGAGGTAGAGGGAGACGAGGCCCGCCACGCGCTGCGCGTTATGCGCCTGCGCGTGGGCGACTTGTGCGAGGTGTTCGATGGCGCAGGGCAGGCCGCCCGGGCTCAGCTGGTAGCCACCACCGGCAACAGTGCCATGAGCCTCAAAGTGGTAGAAATGCTGCCCCCCATGCCCCCCATGGCAGATATTACTCTGGCACTCGCCATACCCAAGGGCAGCAATATGGACCTCATCGTCCAAAAAGCGGTAGAACTGGGGGTATCTCGCATCATACCCTTGGTGACAGAGCGTACCATCGTACGCATCAAACCTGCCGAGGCGGCCGATAAGGCAGAAAAATGGCGCCGCACCGCCATGGAGGCTTGCAAGCAATGCGGGGTCAACCAACTCCCCGTGGTAGAAGCCCCGCAAAGTTACAAAAACTTTTTACAACGGGCAGACCTGCCGGCCCTGCGGGTGCAATGTGCCATTGTGCCCCATGCACGCCCGCTCAGAGAAGTGCTCGAGGCCGGGCGCGCCGCTGCTTTGCGCAGTTGTGTGCTGCTTATTGGCCCCGAGGGCGATTTTACCCCTGCCGAATACGCCGAGGGCGAGGCCGCGGGTTTTACCCCCACAGGCTTGGGCCCCATCATTCTGCGCGTAGAAACAGCCGTTTTCATGGCCATCTCTGCCGCAGGATATGCCCTGAATTGATGCAACTCGTTACAATTTAACGCCAATAGGCAGAGATATCTACCCATTGCTCGACAAGGTATTGTTGCCCCTCGTGCACAATGGTGTTGGCTGTGTACAGGTATATCTTGCCGTCTATCTCGCGGCGGTCCTGATAAAAATTCACGATGGGGTAATGCTCCTCATCCCCATAGATATGGAACATCAACCGCACTACGGCCGCGGGTGCCTGCGATAGCTCTGCCCCATCTACCACCCACGCTGTCTCGCGTGTAAACCCCGGCCCCTCGTGTACATACAGCCTATCCATAGCCGGTAAACACCTGTATACATACTCCGCACGTGCCTTAAGCGCCGCATACAGTGCCGCGTTCTCTTGCAACGGTATGGGTGCCGCTGCAGGTGCCTCCACTGTCTCTGCCGCACAACACACCGGCATACTCATCAATGTTATCGCTAATGGTACCATTTCCACCCGAACTATAACATATCGTGCCCGCTGTGCAAGAAAATTCGCCCTTCGGTTCACCGAATTTTCACCGCTTTTCGGCTATTGTGCCACCATACAACCTCACGTTGATCCCCACAATTTATTATTTGACGGACACACGTTAGCTTTGTACGGCATAAATTATTTTTTTCTTGACGCAAAAAGTACATTTGATATTATCAGGGTTGCGTAGGTTGAAGTGTGACTGCCGTTCTCTCGCGTTAAGTCTCGGTAGGCTGCACCATATTGAGCATTACAAATCGACGCACTGATTTTTCACCCCCAACTAAATAAAAAAATGAGCAGACGATTACCGGTATATCTATTGTTAGACACATCCGGCTCCATGTACGGAGACCCTATTGAGGCAGTAAGAAACGGCGTGCAAGCCATGTTTACGGCTTTGCGCAATGACCCATACGCCTTAGAAACCGCATATGTCAGCATTATTACTTTCAATGACCAAGCAAAACAGGTAGTGCCCCTCACCGAGGTTTGCAGTGTACAGGCCCCCAATATTGAGGCCTCCGGCTGCACTGCATTGGGTGATGCCCTCAAGCTTTTGGCTCATAAAATTGACACCGAGGTTACCAAAACCACACGCGAGGTAAGAGGCGATTGGAAACCGCTTGTCTTTATTTTGACGGACGGCGTACCTACCGATAGCATTGACGAAGGATTAAAGGAGCTCAAGAAATGCAAACTGGGCATGATTGTAGCCTGCGCTGCCGGTGCCGGTGCCGAGACCTCCGTTCTCAAACAAATTACCGAAAACGTGGTGTCGTTGGATACGGCTGATGCCTCCACATTAGCCGCTTTCTTCAAATGGGTAACCGCCTCTGTATCTATGGGTAGTGCCAAGGTAACAGAAACCCCCGGCAACTCAGACTCCGGTGCAACACTCGACGAGCTGCCGCCTCCCCCCGCAGAGATCAATATTGTAACCTGATCCCGCTGAAGAATAGTTAAAATTCGTAACCGAAAACCAACCCCGGTGGCCGCGCCGCCGCCGGGGGTGTTTCGTTAGCAGAAAAAAAAGGGTTGATAGTTTTTTTATTTATAACACGTTTGAATAAAATACATTATGAACCATCACCACAACGATATACCCGAAAACTTATTGCAGATGATTACCTCTTTACCTGCAAATTTAGAAGGTGTGAGTAAAGAATATCTTGAGCTTTTTTTACAAGAAAAATCACTTTCATTTGCTAAAGAGTTTGTTGATTTCGGGATTAACCTGGAGCAATGCGTTGCCGAAGATATTAATCAAATGTCCATCACATTACCCAATGGTAAACAAAACTCAGACTATGAAGCCTTTGTAGAACTTAATCATAAAGAGGTACTTAACTATCGTATTTCGGGGGCTGAAGAACTCGGGTTATCGTATGAACCTTTGTTCTCTGAGAACGCCGACATTACCAAACCTCAAGCTATCCGCCTGTATGGCAAACCCTGCGTAGCCGGAGAAAATCTTGAGCTCACTCTCGAATACGAGATAAAAAACTTCTTGGGGCGGGTAGTTGTCAAAGAGCGCAAGCTCTCCCTTATTATCGCCCCCGACCCCAAAACTCTTTGGCGCAATATCCCCACCCCCACTAATATACCCTATTACAAGGCAGATGAGTATTGCAGCAGCCACTACATCCCCGGAGAAAAATGTATTGTCGCGGCCAGTAAGCGTGGGCGTTCTCATGCTCACATCGGTAAACCGAGAGACGATCACTATGCCTTTGAGCATTTGGAGAACGGGTGGTACATATTGGCAGTGGCAGATGGTGCCGGTAGTGCAGAATACTCTCGCCAAGGCTCAAAAATTGCCTGCAATGTCGTATTAGAGCATTGTAAAGAATCCCTTGCTAACTCAGATGACTTTGACCAAGCCATTTTTGACCACTATGCTCCGCAAGAGTTGGCACCCATGCCCGATACCCCCCCAATTGATAATACCAATACTGTAGAACAAATCCCTACGTCTACCCCCGATACGACGGAGCCGAGCCTTGCTGAATCTTCGAAAAAAAACCTCCTCTCCATTATTAACGATAATCTGTACCGTATACTCGGCCATGCCGTCTGGAAAGCCCACAAAGCTATCGAAAAAGAAGCCTTGAGTGTACAATACAATACCCGTGATTACGCCACCACCTTGCTGCTGTGCATTTGTAAAAAATTCGGCGAGGATGGCTGGTTTGTAGCATCGTATTGGGTTGGTGATGGTGCTTTGGGGCTCTATACCGGTGATGACGTAAAATTGATGGGCAGGCCCGATGGAGGCGAATACGCCGGACAAACCCGATTCTTGGTTATGCCGGAGGTTGTTACGCCCGAATCTCTTATAGCACGCACCAAGGTTGAGTTTGTAAAAGACTTCAGCGCCCTTATGCTGATGACCGATGGTGTATCGGACCCCGAATTTGAAACCGACTCAAACTTGGAATCCCCCGAAAAATGGCAAGCTCTTTGGGATAAGATACGCAGCCATGTTCAGTTGGATAACGAGCAAGCCTCTGCCACAGAGCTGTTAGAATGGCTCGATTTTTGGGCAGTCGGTAACCACGACGATCGTACTATATTATTACTTTTCTGAATATTTTCTTATGGCAAAAACAATAAAACTCGTTGCAGACGATGGCTCAAACATTGAGTTCATTGATGAGGTAATAGGTTCAGGGGCAATGAAAGACGTCTATTTCAGCCCCGACAAAAGCTATGTTGTGGGCTTTTTCAGAAAACCTCAAGACGCCCAATCCGTAGACCGCTTGCGCAGCATTACCAACCGTTACCGAGACAGTATTTTTAACCAACCGGGGGGTGATTATTGGAAAGATCTTTTTTGCTGGCCCATTACCACGGTTAAATGGGAAAACAAAATCGGCATTGTCTGCCCCGCTTATCAACAACAATTCATTTTCCCCAAAGGCTCCAGATTTGAGGGTAAAGAAAAAGAGGGCAAATGGTTTGCCTCTGCCAAGCTGCGTAATCGGTTCTTAAATGCAGTAGATAAAGGCACATGGCTTACGCACTACCACATGTGCATTCAAATTGCCCGAGCCGTTAAGCGCCTTCATGCTGCCGGGCTGGCACACTCGGATTTATCTTACAAGAATGTACTGGTAGACCCGGTTACCGGTAAAGCTTGTGTGATAGATATCGATGGACTGGTTATACCGGGAAAATACTTACCCGATGTCGCGGGGACACAAGACTTCATCGCCCCCGAGGTATTGGCTACCAAACACCTGAAGATAGGAGACCCCAACAAAGGACTGCCCAATATACGCACAGACCGTCATGCCCTTGCCGTCTTGATATACATGTACCTGCTCAACCGCCACCCGCTGCGTGGTGGAAAAGTACACGATAGCGATGCGAACAAAGATGAAGAACTCGCCATGGGGTCTCGGGCTCTGTTTATCGAACACCCGACCGACAAAAGCAACCGCCCCAATATGAAAGAGATTGATAAATGGGAGATGCCTCAAAGTGACATTAAAAAACGTCCCTACAGCATTTGTGGCCCATACTTGCAACCTTTATTCCAACGTGCGTTTATCGAGGGCCTGCATAACCCCGATAAACGCCCCACCGCCGATGAGTGGGAGCAGGCTCTCATCAAAACAACAGATTTGATGCAACCTTGCCAAAACCCCGATTGTGAAGCCAAATGGTTCGTGTTCGATAATACCACCAAACCCAAATGCCCCTTCTGCGGTACTCCCTTCAAGGGGCAATTACCGGTGCTCAATTTCTACTATGCTCCCCGAGCAGGTAAATTTATAGATGAAAAATTGCGCTTAATGGTCTACCACCAACAGTGCCTTTATAAGTGGCATATCAACAGACGAATTGTTGCTAACGAGAGAACTAACCCCGAAGATAAAAAACCCGTCGGTGATTTCCACTTCCACCACGGTAGGTGGATTCTCATTAACCGTTCTCTCAAAAACATGAAAGATGTTACTGAAGCAACTCACAAACCTATACCTGTGGGTGGATATGTTGAGCTGCGCGATGGTGCTAAAATATTAATGGATACCGAGGATGGCGGTCGTTTATTTGTTGTTCAATTAGTTAAAAATTAAACTATTACTACTTCTGATAAAGCAGCAGGTCAGCCTGATGAAAATAGGCTGACCTGCTTTTTTAGGAAAAATCTGACAAATTTCACAAAGCCGTTATGCCTCAAAGCATCAGGCGTACGGCAGACTTGAGGTCTTCGCTGTTAAAGAAATGGTTTTGCACAAGGAAACGGCCGACAGCTTTTTTGCGGGCATCGACAGCAATAGTAGCCTCGAGCAATTTTTTAAGAAGGCGTTGTTGGGTATCGGCATCGCAGGTGCGAATTTGCTGTGCATCGTACTGCAGCTCTTGCACACGGGCAATCACCATAAAGAGTTCTTCGGCTGCAGCATCGGCAGATTCTTTATCCTTAACAGTTTCAAGAATTTCAACAATTTTAACCTGCAACTCGCAGAGCTCGTTAATGGCAGATTCTACTCTATCAACGGATGAAAAAGAAGCCGTTGGGGCATTAACCTGAGCCTGCGCTACAGAAGAAAATAAAGCGACAACAGCAATAACAGCGTGTGTTTTCATAATGATGTATGCGGTTTGAGCTTATGGTAACAGCTTTTTCTCACTTGTCAATGTTAAAACATTATGCTAAACTCACCCACATGAAGAAACGATATTTGGCTACGGCACTTGCCTCTTTACTGTGTTGCTCTTGCGCTTATATGCAAAGTAATAAAAATATAAGGGAAAAGGGTATCACCTACGAGGGCTGCCAACTGAATACCGAGCAACTCGCCTTGTGCCGCAAGGGGTCGCAATGGTATCTTGCAACCACGGTCGAAAACTACAGCAAACGCTACCCCCTCATCTACGACTCAATATTGCTGGCCGATAATAATGCCCCGTATTACGAAAAGACCGGCACCGGTGAAGCCATGGCCTGCTATTTGCCGATTTCTGCCGGCACGGCTGCTACGCTTCAAATGCAAAACGGCTATGCACATTCTCAAGATTTGGCAGCAGAGGTTAACCGGCTCTTGGCGCAAAAACCTGTTATCTATGCCCCGCAAATGGGTAAAGCCACTCGCCGTGCCATCTCGGCTCATATTGACCATGGCGAAGAGCCCATCATTCTCACCCTCAAACAAACCGGCGAGCCCTCTTTTGCCAACAAAGCTTTAGCTACGGCTGACTTTGTGCTGGTGGATATACCCGGCACTTTGGCTTACAATGTGGCTATTCCCTTCATGGCACCTATTGTCTTCTTCTCAGATTTTATTAATGATGAAAATTGATAATCAATAAATAACGATATTTATTCACAAAAATTGTCAATAAATCTGTTAATAAATAGGTGAATAACAATGTGAATAAAAAATTGTACACCGTTTCGGGTAATTACCACCTAGTCATTCACAACGGGAAACACGTTATAAAAGTTTGATAAATAACAAGGTGTAATACTTATTCACTTTATTCACACCCTATATGATGATGAATTTATATATATAAATTCTATATTAATCAGAGAGGAGCAAAAAGTAGGGAGCATCTGCAAGCTTGACGCGGCTTGACATAAAACAAGAGAGTGGTAAAATAAACACCATGGACGCATCACATTCTATCAATCAGGATCATCTCTGGATGTCTCGGGCATTAGAGATAGCACACAATGGGCTTGGTACTACCAGCCCTAACCCGCCCGTGGGTGCTGTAATCGTCAAAAACGGCAAGTTGATAGGAGAAGGATGGCACGAGGTAGCGGGAGAACCACATGCCGAGAAGCGTGCTATCATGAATGCGCAGCTCAAGGGCAATGGGGACGCCTTGGCCGGGGCTACCATTTATGTGACACTCGAGCCCTGCTCTTCTCATGGCAAGACCCCACCTTGTACCGATGCTATTATTGAGGCCGGCATCAAACGCGTGGTGTATGGTGCCGTGGACCCCGATGAGCGCCACCGTGGCCGTGCAGACGCTATTTTGGAGGCCCATGGTATAAGAGTGCGCAGCGAGTGTTGCGCGCGCTCCTGCGAGCTTCTGCTGCGTCCGTGGGCCTATGCCACGCAGTTCAAGCGTCCGTGGGTAACAGCCAAGGTAGCCTGCACGATGGATAGCCGCATGACGCGAGCCGGGTTGAAGTGGTTGAGTTGCGAAGAATCCGTACGTTTTGCGCACCAGATGCGCTTGGAGAGCGATGCGATATTGGTGGGTGGTAACACGCTGCGTTTGGATAATCCGGCACTGACGATACGCAAACCCTACCGCGAGGTACCTGCGGTGAAAAAGCAGCCGTGGCGCATTGTGATGACCAACGATGCATCCACCCTGCCCGATACGGCCAAGGTGTTTACCGATAACGATGCAGAGCGTACGTTGATACGCGAAAATGTGGGCGATTTGCGTGCCATGTTGCGGGCTCTTTACGAGCAACAGGGCGTGGTTAATCTTATGCTGGAGTGCGGCGGTAATTTGTTGCGTACTTTTTTGCAAGAGGGCTTGATTAATGAATGGGTGCAGATTATTACCCCACGCCTCACCGGTGGGCCCGATTTGGTGGTGCCGGGCTATTTTATGCCCGATGAACGCAAGTTTGAGCAAGAGGAAATGATACCCAGCGGCAAAGATATCATTATACGTGGCCTTATACACTGATGCTCAAAAAGCGTGCTCTTTTAATCATTCTGCTTGCCATACCCATCGGGCTTTTGTGCTACGCCTGGCTTATTGAGCGCGAGTGGGTGGAGAAATCGCAGTACCATGTGGAGTGTACCACTTGGCAGGGGGATGAGTTGCGGCTGGCCGTGTTGTCAGATTTGCATGCCCGCCCGCAAGACGGCGAATACCTAGACCGTGTGGTGATGGTAACCCTTGCCATGCGCCCCCATGCCGTGATTTTGTTGGGCGATTACCTCAACCACCACCGGGCGGACCAATGTATGCCCCTTGAAGAGCTGGAACAACACTTGCGCCCCTTAACCGCCCTGCCCTGCTATGCTGTGCTGGGTAATCACGACTATTCTCACGGTGAGTCTGCTCTGCGCAGCATGTTCTCGCGTTTGGGGGTGCGCTGTGTAGAGGGGCGCAGGGAAGAATTACAGGTGGCGGGCGGCAGGTTAGATATAGGCGGCATTTTATGCTGCTATGCTTTTGAGCATCCGGGCTATGTGCCACAACCCCGCGAGGGGGTGCCGCTGCTGCTTTTGTCTCACACGCCTGTGGGGGCTCAATACGCACACCCCGATACTTTGTTGACCTTGAGTGGCCATACACACGGTGGCCAAGTGTGTTGGCCTTGGGGTGCCCCTGTGTATATGGCAGAGGGGAAAACCCCGCGAGAGTGGGCGCAGGGGGCCATTAACGTGCACGGGCGCCCTTGCTATGTGTCCCGCGGTATCGGCACCAGCTGCTTGCCCTTGCGCTTTTGTTGCCGCCCCGAGCTGTTGCTCTTGCGTATTACCGGCAAATAACTTGCGTCCGGTTATCAAACAGAACGGCAGCCCGCCGACCGGGGGCTGCCGTGTGTTGAGCATCTCAATGAGGTAAATCAGGCCTTAATGTCTTCTTGCTTCTTTTTGGGGAGGCAGAAAAGTAAGGCGCCGCAAAGGAACATGAGCACGCCCGCGGTGCTGAGAATGACAGATAATTCAAACCCGGCATCTTTCATCATACCACCTATCCAAGTGATAAGAGCACCTACGCCTGCAGATACAAAGTTAAGTAAACCGTAACCGGTGGCAGAGAATCGTTCGTCTATGCTGGAGCGCAAAACAGGCATAAGCGTGGCATCTATAGAGCCTTGGGCTACGCCCTGCGTGGCAACCAGTGCCAGAACAATGGCAAACGCAATTTCTTTGCCGAAGGTGGCAATAAAGAAGTCACCGCAAATCATGGCCAACAGAACGCAGGGACCTGCCACGCAGAATGCGATACCGGGTACATAGGCGCGGGCATTGCAGTTGCGCAGGTACCAGCGGTCGGCAATAACGGCGGCGGCCAACACTGCAACGTATTTTGCAATACTGCTCCACTGTGTCGCATGCGGACCGGCGGCAGATTCGCTCATATCAAACATGTCTTGCAATAAGCGCGGATACCATGACAGGAGGAACCAGTTGGCAAACCCGGCAAAGAAGATCATTAACAGCAAAATGCTCATGGCACGGGTTGAAAATAAGCCACGGAATACCTCACCCATGGTGAAGTTGTTGGATTCCGTGCTCTCTTTTTCTTCTGTTTTCTCCTCGGTGGGCGTTGTTTGAGCTGCGGGTGTACCTTCGGGGTCGCGCAAGAAGAGGATGACAACCAAAGCATAGGCTACACCGATGAAGCCGAATACCTCGAAGGTAAGACGCCAACCGAGCTGGCAGGGGTCGCCTGCCATGAGGGCACCGTAACCGGCTAAAGCTTGACCGGCATAAATACCGCTCATGTGCAAACCGGTTGCCAGTGAGCGGGTCTTGCCGCGGTGATAGTCTGTAATGAGAGCCAGCGCTGCGGGTATGTAGAAAGCCTCACTGACACCCATGAGGGCCCGCCAAATGAACAGCTCGGTATACGTGGAAGAGGCACCGGTCATGTAGGTGACAATGGACCATACTACCAACGATACCATGATGAGCAGCTTACGGCTGAAGCGGTCTGCCAAATAACCACCAATGGGGCTGAGGATTGCATAGATGAGCAAGAATACGGCTGTGATAGCTCCGAACTGTTCTTGGGTCATGGGGATGCAATCTGCACCTTCCGTGATAGATTTATTGAGTACGGACATCAGCTGTCTGTCAAAGTAGTTGAGCATGACAACTACCCACAGAATAGCAACGGCAATCCACGCCCATTTGCCGGGTTTATCATCGGCGTTTTTGGGAACGGGAATCAGCTTGACGCCTTTTTTCATCGCAATGAAAATGGCGCATATGACGATGGCGAGACCACCCCAGGGGGTTAAATCTGCCAAGTAGGAGAGGAATGTGTGTTCTTCCGGCATGAGTTTAATTAGTTGTTGATTTGTATGTTAGATATGAGTGGTGTACGAACACCGGGATGAGTTTCGCCGGAGATGATGTAGATGCTGTCATCCCATTGTACGGCGGGACAAGTAGCAACGCCGGTAGCGTTGTCACCTTCTTTCACCCATTGCCCGGTAGCGGGGGTGAAAGAGTATATGGTTTTGTTTTGTCCCGGGTGTACCTCGGGTGCCTTACCGGTGAGGGAGGCACGGTAGAAGTTACCGGGATCACCGGCTACAATGTAAATTTTACCGTTGTAAGTCGGTAAAGGGTTAGCGGCACCCACCAGTGGCTCGGGCATGGGGGTGGTACTGCTCCAAGTATCGGTAGCAGGGTCGTAGCAGAGGGTGCTGTGCAGGTAGGTGCGTTCGGCTGCACCGGTAGAATCGGGGTGCAATGAGCAACCGCCTGTTACATATATTTTACCATCTACCACACCGGCTGCGGCCAGCATGCGGGCTTCGGGCATGCGTGATATTTCTTTCCAGCCTTTTTCGGGGGTTGCCATATCGAGCACAAAGCTGCGAGAGAGGCAGGTAACGGAATCTGCCTTTTCTTGCCCCCCCATCACGTACAATTTGGTACCCACAACAGCAAATGCCGGGTAAGCAACGGTAGTGGGGAGAGCCGGCAGAGCCGAGGTAGTGGTTTGTGTACCATGGAACTGGGTATGAGTGACAGCATCGGTATGCCCATTGGCATTGCAACCACCGGCTATAATCATACTTTTGCCGAAGGCGGCATAGGCAGCGTAGCCAATGGGAGCCGGCAGATTACCCACCGTAACAGATTGCGGCGTGGTGCAACCTTTGCTTAAATCCAAAAAGCTGATATCGCCGTAAAAAGCTTTGGCGCCGCGTTCTGCCGGAGTTTTGGCACCGGGCTTGGCATGGGGAAAATTGGCCCCACCGGTCATAAGGATACCGTTACTTTCGGGGATAAGTACGGCAGCCATACCGGCACGCCCTACATGATCCGAAATTTGTAACCACGTGTCAGATGCAACGGAGGTAACATCTGCCATGGCTACACCGATTCCGAAAGCTGTTAAAACAGCAGAGAGAAATGTGCGTTTCATGGATAAAAATATCAGTTCATTAGGGCACCCCACACTTGGTTGGAGCGTTTGCCGGGGCGTTGCTCGCCGTTGATGATGACGGCCATACCGCTCCACTCTGCGCAGGGAAGCACAGCACGTGCTACGGCAATTTCGCCGGCATCTTTCCACTCCCCGCAGCGTATGCAGTAGCAGAGGGAGAAGTTATGGAAACCGGGGTGATTTTGGGGGGTGAAGCCTTTTACGGTAGCATCATCGCCACCCAAGAGGTAAATGTGGCCGTTGATGACGGGGGCGGGGGTGGGGCCGGCAGCGCAGAAGTGCGGCAACTTGGGCAGCGGTACCCAACCGCCGTCTACACTGTAGCTCCAAGCCTCGGTAAGCATGTCTCGCACCTTGCGGCCGTCTTCACCATCTTTGAGGCCGATACCGCCCAGCACATAGATGCTGTCGCCCTCGGTAGCCATTTGTTGCAAGAAACGGCCACGGGCGGGCAGAGCGGGGGCTTCGGTCCAAGTGGCGGTGGCGGGGTCGTACACCCACATGCGGCTTTCGGCATCTTGCTCTCCTGGGGCAACGCTGCCACCCTGCACATAGACCTTGCCGTGTAGTACGGCAGCGGCGTGGCCGGTAAGGGTGGTGGGCAGCGGGGGCAGTGGCTTGCAGGTTACGGCGCTGCCATCCCAGGTGAGCAGGTAGCAATCTGCAACGGCGCCATTGGCATTGCTGCCGCCTATCAGCATGACACCCTCGGGCAATGTGGCCGTGGCACCATAGCCCAGGGGCTTGGGCAAAGGGGTGCTCTCTATCCAGGTGTTGCTGCCGGCCGGCAGTACGAATACGCGGTCTGTCCAGCGTTTCGGGCCACCCTCCCAGAGGGGTTTTTCGGGGAAGTTAGCACCGCCGGTGACAATAAGCGCACCATTGTGTACACCGGCGTATGAGCCGGCGTAGCCCTCAGCATCCGGCAGGTCGGCCAGTTGCTGCCATTTTAAGGAAAGATTATTACAACTCATTACATGTTACAATCTAGCAAATATCGGTATGCACTGCAAGCAAAATCACCATTTATGCGCAAGATAAATGGTGATTGTAAACGGGCGATGTCTTAATGATTTACTCTTGATGTTGTTCGAGCAGTTTGACAATATCGGTAAGATTTAATCTTTTGGCGATATCGAGAGGTGTTTCTTTTTCGGCGTTGGTGGTGTGAGGCGAGGCTCCGGCGTTGAGCAGCATTTCCACAATCTCGGTATGACCATTGATAACAGCCAGGGAGAGCGCAGTTTCGCCTTCTTCATCTGCCTTATTGACATCTACCTCGGCGTATATGAGTTCTTGCACGATTTCTGTTGCTCCGGCATAGGCGGCAAACATAAGGGGGGTTGCCTTGTTGACGGCCTCGGCCTCGAGGTCGGACCCGGCTTGTTTTAACAATAGTGCTATCTCAGTATTACCGGCGATAATAGCCATCATGAGGGGTGTGCGCCCGCTGGCATCGGCACAGCACCTGTCGGCCCCGGCGTCTATGAGGGCTTTGACCACCTCGACATGGCCCTTGTATGCAGCCATGATGAGGGCGTTGTCGCCATTGTGGTCTTTGGTATCGGGGGCTGCACCGGATTGCAGTAAAAGTTTCACGGCATCGAGGTAGCCATCGTGAGCAGCGAACATGAGGGGGGTAGCACCGTTTATGGCTGCCGCCTCGAGGTTGGCCCCCGCAGCTATGAGAAGCGCGGCAGCCTCGGTTTGTTTGTTATTGATGGCGTGCGCCAAGGCGGTGAGCCCTGCATTGTCTGCCACGTTTATATTGGCCCCGTGTTTGATAAGCCGGCAGAGGGTGTTGAGGTCTCCTGTATGAGCGGCCAGCATAAGCGGGGTATAGCCATCGGGAGTGGCTATATTGGCATCTGCATTGAACTCGAGGAGTAAGGATGTCATATCTCTGTTACCTTGTATGATGGAGAGCATAAGAGGTGTTAAGCCATTCTCGTTGACGGTATTCGGGTCGGCTCCGTAGAAAAAGCTATATCTGATAGCGACAAAGGATTCTTTTTTAACGGCACTCAGCAGATTTTCGTCGGCTTGTTTTTGGTGAGATTCCAGCAACTCAACAATCTCGGTATGTCGCAGTAGTCGGGCCAAAGAAAGGGCAGAGAAGCCGGATGAGCTGCAACGGTTGATGTTGTGGCCTGCGTCGAGCAATATTTTTACCATATCGAGGTCTTTATTGTGTATGGCATGCATTAATGCGGTCTGCCCGTAGGCGTCTTCGGTATCGGTGTTGAGGGTATTCTGCAACAGCATCATCAACGCGTCTGATTTACCATGCTTGACAGCAATAATGATGGGGGTCTGTTTATTCTTATCTACATCATTAAGATTAGCTCCGGCATCAATCAGAATCTGCAAGCACTCTGTGTTACCATTTTCGCAAACGGTCATAACCGGGGTTTGGTCATTGATATTTCGGGTGTGAATGTTGGCCCCGGCTTGTATCAGCATTTGCATGGTTGTGGTATTTTCGAAACCGGCAGCATAATGCAGAGCCGTCAAGCCTTCTTCGTCTTTTGATTCGAGCACCGCCCCTTTTTCTATGAGCAAGTTTAAAATCTCCGGTCTATTCAGATAAGCGGCCATCATGAGGGGTGTAACCCCTGCTTTATCGGCTAAATTGATATCTGCCCCCATCGAGATAAGGGTTTTGGCCACCTCATCTTGTTCTTTGATTATAGCAATGTGCAAGGCAGCAAGGCCGGTGCTACTTTGAGCTTCGAGTCGGCAGCCTGCTTGCACAAGTGAGTGGATGCACTCTGTATGACCGGTAGCTGCGGCTAAGATAAGGGCTGTATTGCCTTTGTGGTCTTTTTGGTGTATATCTGCCCCGGCTTGCAAAAGCATCTGCACCATTTCGGGGTGTTTTTTTGCAGCATAAAGAAGCGGGGTCATACCGGTTTTTGTTTGTGCCTCCAAATTGGCCCCGGCTTGTATGAGAAGCTTGGTAACCTCGGTGTGGCCCTCTTCGATGGCAGCGTCCAGTGCCGTGTAGCCGATTGTGGTGCAAGCGTTGATATTTGCCCCGGCTTGTAAGAAGAATCGGACCAAGCGTTCATTGCCGTTGTAGGCTGCCATCATCAATGCAGTAGCGTTTTGATCATGTGCATGGTTAATATCTGCCCCGGCTCGTGTAAGTATTTTGACTACTTCTTCATTATTGTGTCGGGTTGCATAAAGCAGCGGGGTCCAGCCATTTTCATCTTTTGCCTCAATATCGGCCCCGGCTTGCAGGAGCAGCTCGCAGCAATCTCCCAAGCCGCTTGATGCTACAAAAAACAGCGCAGTCCATTCATCTTTGTCTTTTGCCTCAATATCTATGCCTGCCTCGATGAGTATAGAGGCGATTTCGGGCTGATTATTATTTACTGCCATCATGAGAGCGTTTACTCCAAAGTTATTGGCAGCATGAATATTGGCACCTGCCTGCAACAACGTTTGAGTAATCTCTGCATAGCCCTTGCGGGCAGCAATCATCAAAAGGGAATTGTTTTCATCATCGCCAACATTAACATCTGCCCCGGCTTGTATGAGGGTACTCACAATGCTTCTGTAGCCTTTTGCAACGGCAAAGAGTAAAGGTGTGCAGTCACTTGCATCAGCAATGTTTACACTTGCCCCGGCTTGCAAAAGAGTATTTACGGTACTATCGTGGCCATTTTGCACGGCATAAAACAGTGCAGTTCTGTCGGAGTCATTTTTTGCCTCTACATCTGCGCCGGCTTGCAGCAACACCACCACACATTCTGTGCATCCTTTTTCTGCTGCTGTTATCAGGGCGGTATATTTCTCGGCATCTGTCATGTTTGTGTTAGCCCCGGCTTGCAAAAGAGCAGCTACAGTGTCAATGTGGTTGCGCTCTGCCGCCAACATAAGAGCCGTTTTACCGGTTGTATTGGCGGTGTTTACCCCTGCCCCGGCTTGTAGCAATAACTGTACAATCTCTGTGTGGTCGGTAAAGGCTGCGTGCATCAATGCCGTGCTTCCTTCGGCATCCGTCGTATCTACCTTCGCCCCGGCTTGCAAAAGAATTTTTGTAATTTCCGTATGCCCGAAAAAGGCCGCCTCCATTAACGCCGTAGCACCTTTTTCGGTGGTGGCGTTAATGTCTGCCCCGGATTGAATAAGTGATTTTACCGCATCGAGATACCCCTCTCGAGCAGCGATTATTAACGGGGAAATGGTGTTAGAAGCCTCGGTAACGGGTGTAGCTGCAGTGGGCATATCTGCTGCATACAGGGGGATGGATGTTGTGCTAAGGGCTCCTGCGCAGGCAAAAAGCTTGAACATCTGCAAGGTGGAAAAACGGGGATTCATGGCGCGATTTGTTGTGCTGAGTTATGTTTTATGGTTTCAAGTTAAAAAGTCAAGTGTAAATAGTGTGTGGTTGAGGTATGATTTTTTTTGTGCCGAAGTCATTTTGTACCAATAATGATACCCTGCGAAGGGCAAATCTATCACCTAACGCAAAAAAAAGGTGATTTATTTGCATTTGAGGATGAAAAAAAACCGCGCAAGCGTTTGTGCCTGCGCGGTAAATGGTGGTTATAAGTAATAGTAGCGTGGGTGGCAAATCAGGGCAAGGGGGTAACCTTTGTCTTACCGTCCGAATCGACAATGACTCTGAAGCTGTGTGTGTTGGCAGGTATCTGCACCTCTTGACCGTTGATGATTACCTTGGTTTCGCACTTGAAAGAAGATGTGCATTCGGGCTCTGCCTCTACAGCCGGTGTGGGCAGCTCGGGGGTATCGGGCTCTGCGGGCTTGGTGTCGCAGGAAGGTGCCCGGGTGGGGCCACATGCGTTGTCGGGCGTGCAGGTGCAGGGCTTGGGGGCGGGGCCGCAGTTGCAGGGTTGGCCACAGAAGGGCTTGGGGCCCTCTGCCTCGGGCTGCGCAGCCGGTGTGGGCGGCTCGGGGGTAACGGTAACAACACCCTCTTCTGTGCGAGTGATGTTTACTTGCTCACCCATGGGTACACTTACCTCTTGGCCGTTGATGTATACCTTCATTGAGATATTGGGGTCGCCACAGGCAGGCTTTTCGGGTGCGGGTGCCTCGGCAGGGCCGTATGCTGTTTCGGGCGTGCAGGTGCAGGGCTTGGGGGCGGGGCCGCAGTTGCAGGGTTGGCCGCGGAAGGGTTTGGGGCCTTCTGCCTCGGGCTGCGCAGCGGGTGCTGCCGGGTAAAGGCGGCAGGCAGGCTCAAACTCTACTTTCGGACGCTCCATGGGGGCTATGGTTTGTGTTGCACGTACGGGTGCCTGCAATTCTTCCACGATGCCGCTTTCAATCATATGGGCAGCAACCTCGGGCGGCAGCTCGTGCCCGTGGATGAATACACGCCCGCCTTCTTGCACTACAGGCGCTACCGGTTGCGTTGCGGTGGGCTGATTTTGTCTTTTGATGAAATGCACCCCTTCTTTTCTCAGCTGATCAACCTCGCTCGGGGTCAATTCTTTGCCGTTTACAAAAATTCGCATTTCGGAGTGCACGTAGGCGGGGCCTTCGGTGGTGTGTACTATCGGAGACTGCGGCTCTTGTGCAACAAGAACCGGTGCCAGCAACATGCTTGATATAATACTTGCTTTTTTCATATGTAAAAAAATCGGGGTTCAACGCTACGAAGTATAAATGGTCATTTCTTATTATGCAAGTGTAATCGCGTAGGGTGACAAAAAAATATGCCCGTCAGCACGTTTTTCAACTTTTCATCACTCGCGTACCGTGGTATAGTGCTAGCGTTATGTTCAAGAGGCTCAAAGATAAAGCGTTGCGGGCGGCTTTGCCTTTGCTGGCAGGGTCGGCTGTGGGGCGTATGGTGATCAATAAGGGGATTGCTACCATCTCCAAAAAAACCGGCCTACCCATAAAAAATGAGTATGATAAGAAAACCGAAACTTGGCTTGTTACCGTAGGCGACCCCTCTGCCCCGGTGCAGGTCCATTTGCACCTCACCAATGATGCCCTCTCTTCCCTCTTAGAAGAAATTGTCCCCGACCTCGTGCAAAATAACCCCATACCCAAAGAACGTATCTTTGAGCTGCTTCGGCATTACCTATGCCCCATGCAAAACGAAAAGCAGGAATGCTGAATTCAGCCGGTAATTAGGGCAGGCTGAATTGCAAGACCAAATGCGACAGTAAGTGATTTTTCTTCAATTTACGCTGCAATTTTGAGAAAATGGAGCTTTTCTGTTCGTGCCATGTGGCGTGCTGATTTGCCTTTAAAGATGCGTCG
>SUVK01000009.1 GCA_015062055.1 Akkermansiaceae bacterium | reverse complement strand
TACGAGCCCCTGTCTTCTTCTTTTATTTTAAGCACCATATGCATATTATAGTGCGCAATTCTGTCCAAGCGAGACTTTTTCTTTGCGCTAGGGGCAATTTCGGTGCGCATATTTTTGTCCTAATGCGTCCTGTCAGTATAGAGCATTTTTCGCTTGCAGATAGGGCTCTTCTGTGGCAAACTCAGGGAGTAATCAACATTTTCATCATGTCTACCGGTACATTTAAGGAGATTGAGGGTGGCGTAACCGCCGCGAAAGGTTTTGTTGCCAATGCACTTGCTTGCGGTATTAAGAAGCCCACAGCTACGCGTCTTGACTTAGCTTTGGTCTATTCCATCGAGCCGACTACTTCTGCCGGAACATTCACCACGAACAGGGTAAGAGCGGCGTGCGTTCGCGTAAGCCAAAACCACCTCCGCCGTGGCAACGTACGCGCAATTGTAGCCAATAGCGGCAATGCAAACGCCTGTACGGGAGCCGCCGGCGTTGCTGTTGCTCGTAAAGAGTGCAGTATCGTTGCGAAAAAACTTGGGCTGAAGCCCGCTGAGGTCGCCGTATGTTCTACCGGTGTTATCGGCTTACCCATGCCGATGATACGCATTGAACCGCGTTTACCCGAACTTTGCGAAAACCTCGCAGCAGAGAAGGGTCATGATGTAGCATCTGCCATCATCACCAGCGATACACGCGAAAAAGAGGTGGCGGTAGAGTTAAATATTAACGGTAAAACCGTACGCATCGGGTCCTGCTGTAAAGGTGCCGGTATGATTGCCCCGTGTATGGCTACCATGATCTGCTTGGTGTGTACCGATGCAGCCATCGAACGTGAGCATTTGGAGACTATCGTCAAAGCCGGAGTTTCTAAAACTTTCAATCGCATTACGATTGACGGCGACATGAGCACTAATGACACTTGTTTGGTATTGGCCAACGGTGCCTCAGGCGTTTCTCTTGCCCCCGGGGTAGAAGGATGGGACGCCTTTATTAACGCGCTTGAATTTGTGATGATGGAGCAAGCGCGCCGTATTGTACAAGACGGCGAACGCGTTACCAAATTTGTCACCGTACAAGTTGAGGGAGCCCCCACACTTGCCGAGGCTAAGCGCGTTGCTGAAGGTGTGGCTAAGTCTTCTCTCGTAAAGAGCTCTTGGAATGGTGGAGACCCGAACTGGGGCCGTATTATCCATGCTGTCGGTTATAGCGGTACTCGTGTACGTGAAGAAAAAATCGATATAGATATTGCAGGGTTGCCCGCCTGCCGTGGCGGAGAACAAACGGATACCCCAAGCGACCACCTGCGTGAACGCGTGCAAGCCAGAGAATTTACTGTACGCATTAACTTGAATCTCGGTAGTGAGGAATATGTGGTCTACACCACCGACTTGTCGCCCGAGTATGTCGATTTCAACCGTTCCGAGTATGCTTACTGGAACCAAGCCAAACAAGATGGCCTCACGAAGTGATTTTTAGCTTTCCTTAACAGATTTATCTTGCCATCAGCCGCGTTCTGTGCTATATAGGCACTAATTAGTATGTCGAGAACGGCCATCATCAGCGATATTCATTCAAATTACCACGCATTATACGCGGTAATGACAGACGCATTCGAACAAGAACGCTGCTCGGAAGTAGCATGCTTGGGCGACATTGTAGGCTATAATGCGTATCCGGGTACTTGCGTTGATTATATTCGCCAACTGAATTGCCCCGTAGTTAAGGGTAATCATGATTCAGAGGTAGTGAATCCTGTCTACGAAAAAATGAACGATATGGCGAGAGAAGCGATGGAATGGACCGTTCGACAGCTCACTGACGAGCAATTACAATGGTTAGCACGCCTTCAATACCAGCGCATAGTACGCCCCCAAGGGGCAAACGCATCTTCGTTTACCATTGTTCACTCCACGCTAGACCAACCCAAAGCGTGGAACTACATTATTAACTCAAACGATGCTGCCGGTAATTTTTCTCGTCAATTTTCGCAGCTTTGTTTCCATGGGCATACGCACGTACCCAAAATATATTGCTGGGATGGTCGTCATGCAGCAGAAGATTACGATATAACTCATAACTTGATCATGACGGGATACTCGGAGCTGCATCCGCAGGAGGGACACAAATACTTTGTCAATGTAGGTTCTGTAGGACAGCCGCGAGATAACGATCCAAGGGCCTGTTATGCCATATATGATTCTGATGCCAACTTGGTTATCATGAAAAAAGTACCTTATGATATTGCCGGGGCACAGAATGCGATTCTTGATGCAGGTTTACCCTCTTACTTGGCCGAACGCTTAGCCAGAGGATGCTGATATAATTGAATAACGGGAGAGCAGGGGATTGAAAACTGTTATAAAAAGAATATTGCCGGCATTGATATGGTTGATACTGGGTGCACTGTTAGCCCAATATCTTGTGCCGGCTGAATTGGAGCAAATGAAATGGGAGATCCCCGGTTCGCCGGAAGACTATCCGATGGCTCAGCTGATGCGCCCTATTTTGCATTGTCTATTCTGTTTTTTACCGTTCATCGGAGCTGTTATTTATGCCTTTATGGGCACCACAGATCGCTATATAACGCGCAATTTCTTGAGTTTCTTCTTGATGTGCACGTTTATCTTGCTCCTGATTTATCTTTTGGCCGATTTTACAGACAATATGGAACGCCTCCGCAATAGAGGTGGAGACCATGCAGTGATGGGAGCGCTGAAGTTCTATGGCTCGCAATTGCCGATGATATTGTATCAAATTTTGCCTTACACCTTAATGATGGGTACAATGTGGTGTTTGAGCAAACTCTCCGGTACCTGTGAAATAACGGGCATGATGCAATCCGGGCGTTCTTTGCTCAGTCTCTGTCGTCCTATTTTCATTTTCGGCGCGCTTGTTTCTGTGGCCTATGGCATTTTCGGTTATCATTGGGCTCCCAATGGTATGCTTTATCGTCAAATGTACCTGAAACAAGAAAAGCGAGCCGATGGGAGTCCTGCACAAATTTTCTATCAAAGTGACGCTAATTCACGTCACTGGGTCATCGAACACCCGGCTTCCATTGATAACCCGGGTGCTCCCATGAAAATGTTGCAAATAAAGCAGTTTGACAAAAGCATGACCTCTATTGAGAAGAGGTACTACGCTAAAGAAGCCATATGGGACAAAGAAGCCGCAACGTGGACCTTGTACGATGTTTACGTGCACGAAAAAAATACAGAGCAGATAAAACCGACCGATGGAGTACACCATGCCGAGTTGTTGTGCCATTTTAACGAAAAGCCTTACCAAATTCTCAGTCCCGGGCCGGGGGGGCGCATTGAATCCATCAGCACTGCTGATTTACACGAATACATAACGAGTGGCGCCGGTGGTAAAGAAGATAGATACAAGAGGCGCACAGAATGGCATGTAAGAATTGCTAAGATATTTACTTGTATGGTGTTAGTTCTTTTAGCCATACCCAGTTCCGTTACATTCCAACGTAGAGGTACGATGAAAGGAATTGGTATTGCCATCATCTTGGCAGCACTGATGCTGTTCTTATATCGGGTATTCCCGGCATTGGGTGAAGCCGGTGTGATTCAAGCGTGGATTAGTGCGTGGATTCCCAATGTTGTTTACACGATAATCGCCATATACATCTTCCGTAAAAACCTTGCTCACCGTTCATTCCGCGAATGGTTACGAGCCAGAATGAAGGGCGAGCTCTGATGAAACCTCGGGGTATCATATTTGATTTCGATGGTGTCTTGGTTGACACAGAATGGGCTATTTACCGGTCATGGGTAAAGCTTTTTGAGCGCGAAGGTCAAGAAATTTCAATCGAAACTTATTCACCATGTCTTGGCGCCGGCTACAGTCACTGGAACCCGGCTGACTACTTAGAAACCCTCACCGGCAAGAAATACGATTGGGAGATTGAGACTCCGGCAAGGCAGGCTGTTCTTGAAGCTGAACTCGAACATATGGGGCTTATGCCGGGTGCTCTTGACTTGATTAACTGGTGTGAAGCTCATCGTATCCCCATGGCTGTTGCTTCTTCTTCCTCCCGTCGCTGGGTTGCCGGATGGTTACTGAAACTACATATTTTCGATAAGTTTGCAGGTGTGTTTACTCGCACCGATGGTTATCCTGTAAAACCCGATCCCGCGCTGTTCTTAGCTGCGCAGAAATGTATTGCTGTGCAGCCGGAGCACTGCATCATTATCGAAGATTCTGAAAACGGCACGATTTCTGCTCAACGCGCTAAAATCCCATGTGTTGCCGTTCCGAACAGAATGACTCAATTTTCCGATTTCTCACGAGCAACTCAAGTTCTCAGCAGCCTTCACGACGTTTTACATATTCTAGAAGCGTGACGCAGTTCTTGTTAACAGGGAGGATGCGTGGATTCGATATTGTGATAACTTCGCATAATATATGTAATGCAAAGTTTATTATCTGCTTTTTGTACTATATGAGTCAACTCGGCACTTTCAGCTTGAAACACAGCAGAAAAATGGTAGAATGGCACGAGCGTATGAGCATGGTAGAAGCAGAACATTTACACAAAACATTCGGTCGATTCACAGCCGTGAAAGATGCGAGTTTTACAATTGAGAAAGGCGAAATCGTAGGCTTTCTCGGGCCGAACGGAGCCGGCAAAACAACAACAATGAAGATGTTGACAGGATACTTACCCCCGACAGCCGGCACAGCAAGAATTGCAGGCTACGATATTCTGGACAACCCGATTGACTCACGCAGACATTTGGGCTACATGCCCGAGAATGTACCTTTATATGATGAAATGCGCGTAACGGACTATTTGATATACCGTGCCAAGCTCAAAGGACTGAGAGGAGACATTATCCGCAAACAAGTAGGTTATGTAATTGACACCTGTGGATTAGAGCCCAAAAGAAAGAATCTTATCAGCACACTTTCAAAGGGTTATCGTCAGCGCGTAGGACTTGCTGATGCCCTGCTCTCCAAACCTGATTTATTAATACTCGATGAACCGACTAATGGATTGGACCCCAACCAAATACGACAAATTCGAGAATTGATACGCTCATTATCTGAAAACCATACGGTTATCCTTTCCACTCACATTTTGAGTGAAGTCGAAATGATATGTAACAAAGTAATTATCATTGATCAAGGCGAAATCAAGGCTGCAGACACACCAGAAAATCTGACCAAGGGCTTAAGAGCCGCCGGTCGCGTATCCATTGAGTTTAAGGGAGACTTAGATACCGTAGTAAAGGAAATTGAAGATTTTGAACCGGTAAAAAAAGTTATTGTCGAAGAAACACAGCCCGGCGGCTGGCACCGTTTATTGGTAAGAGCCGAACCCGGCACCGACACACGCGAAAAAGCGGCAGCTATCATAGCTTCTCACGGATATGCTACCCGCCATATCTACCGCCATATCCCCAGTCTCGAAGATGTTTTTGTTGAAATGACGAGACGCGACTGATTACAGGAAACTCATAACAGCTTAATTATATGAACGACAAAGCAAAGCATCAGCTTTCTAACCTCAGAAATTATTTTTCTACTCTGTGGGTTATTTACACTAAAGAAATTAAAGGGTACCTCTGTGTGCCGTTCGGATGGGTTATTCTTGCCTGCACCATGGGCATACAAGGCCTGATGTTACACACAGTGCTCAAAACTATGTCTCAGGCAACAGGTCACGGCGTCATGTTCTATATGACCGACAGTCTGCACTTCTTATTGCTTTTCATTTTCATCTTCCCGCTCATTACCATGAGGACCTTTGCAGAGGAAGAAAGAATGGGAACCTTGGAAGGTTTGTTGACTGCACCCGTTACAACAGATCAAATTCTTATCGGCAAATACCTTGCAGCCTACACTTTTTATATAATACTCTGGCTGCCGATGCTGCTTTACCCGTTCATGAGCGAGATTGGTAATTTCTACACATATATTCGCTACGGCGAACACAGTGAGACGACCATTACTTACATGATGGCAGATTGGATAGGCTTTTACAGCATTATTGCCCTTACGGGAGCTTTCTTCATTGCTTTGGGCATTATGTGCTCTTCAGTAACACGAAGCCAAATCATTTCTGCCATTTTCTGCACCTGCCTTATGATCATGTACTACTTCATGGGGCGCGCTACCGAATTATGGGGTGAGTTCCCCGCTGCTCCCATCTTCCACTATATCTCATGCACGGAGCAATTCCGCTCCTTCACCTCCGGCGCACTAGACACACGTCCCTTAGTCTTGTATGTTTCGATGACTATTTGCATACTTGCCTTAACCAAACGATTAGTCGATTATCGACGCTGGACTCGCTGATTATCTTAATTTTCACTTTTTTTTCATACAATATATGAGCAAAACAGAATACACCGGACACCCCGATGCCAGGCGGCCTAAAAAGACTCCGCTTTCGTGGATAATTTTTGCACTATTAGCTATCATTGTTATCTGTTGTAACTATATAGGATGCCGAGAATATGGGCGAATTGATCTATCTGAGTATGAAAGCTACTCTATATCCGAAAGATCCAAGAAACTTTTAGAAAGTGACGCCATACAGAAGCGAGAGACACCCATTCGCATCATATTTGCATTCCCAGCCTCATCTCCCGGATATCACCGCATGTATGTCTTGTTAGAAGAATATGCAAGACACTCCAATGGTAAAATCGAAATTGAATGTTTTGACCCCTTAAGACAACCCGGGAGAGCTCACGATATTGAAGATATCTACAATGTAAAGTGTGACCAAGAACTCTGCATTATCGATGCTCGTAACGACAAAAATGCGCCCACCAATCATTACGATGCAGATCCGTCAAAAGCGAATCAGTTCCGAATTATTACCGGTTCTCAATTCTTGAAATATGATATCCGCCCCGATGGTAAGCGGCAGGTAGTCGCATTGATGATGGATGACGTCCTTTGCGATGAACTCATCAAGGCAATCGAAGGTCGCCAGCGCAAGATGTGTATCATCACCAACAAAAGCAGCTTGCAATTTGACAACAAAGGCAACCTCGATACGACAACTATATCAACCATACGTTCCATCGTCGGTTCATTAAACATTAATCTTATACCCGCTGTTTTAAGCGAAACGGAAGAGCAAGAAATACCTGATGACATTGATGGTCTGATTATCATAGCACCTCAATCCGATTTCGAGCCATGTCAAATTAAAACGATTGAAAAGTTCTGGGATCGCAACGAGCGCAAATCCATATTCATTGCCCTGGACCCCTCCCTGCCTTTTTACAGCACCCAAAAAATCAAAGATAAAGATGCAAAGGGAGATGACATAGTCAAAGATGTTTTCGGCCCGACTCTGCCTAACTTATATGGATTTCTCAGTCGTAATGGCATCAAGCCCTCCGGCGACGATCGAATCATGCTCAAGAACAGTCAGAGACTTGTCAATAACATCTCTGTAGTATTCCCGAATAATGCCCTTCCCTGCACTCAAAGTTTCTGGAATAACACCACTCAGTTAGAAGGGCGATGCCGCTCATTCTATCTTGTGCATCAAGATGAAAGTGAAGCATCGGCCCGCAAATTGGTTCAATATCCCCTTATCTATACTACAGATGAGTATTACGGTGAAACGAATCCGAATCGCGGAGCTGCTTATAATGAACATGATGACATTAATGGCCCGTTATGCGTAGCTGCAGCTGTAACTAAAGGAACAGTGAATGACCCCAACCGAATGAATACACTTGTTGTTGTAGGCAATGTCGACATGCTTGCCGAGGAGGGTGCACGTAAAGAGATAAGAGATTATTTGCGCTCTGTATGGGCATGGATGACCGAGCGACCCGAATACGCCGGTAAGAGTGCTAATATCGATTTGACTGTTAAAATCGATTTAAACAGACACTCTCGCAGTGCTGTTGAACATTTAACGCTTATTATCATGCCGCTTTTAGCGCTCCTTATTGCCATATTTATTTGGAACACAAGGCGCCATTAATTCAATCATTCTTCTATGAAGATTTTTTATACCATTTTTCTCGCAATACTGGCGGCCCTTTTAATAACGGCTTCCGTATTCCTGACAATAGATGGCAATTTAGCCAAGTTTACCGGGTGGTACAGGGTAACACCCGGTATGCCCTTGTTTACGCAAGAACATCGTGCCAAATTTAAGAATGTCGCTTGGTTCCGCTTGTCTGATCTTAACGATAAAATCGAGTGTGAGAAACAAAGCGATGGTACGTGGTGGATTATTCATCCATACCGTGACAAATTAAACCCCGTAGTCATTGAATATCTACTGGCTTTCGCTGAAACTACAACTATTGTCGATTCCTTAGAAATGAACGATGAGTTGCGCAGCAATATGAGAGACTTCGGTTTTGCCTCAGACTTCTGTAACGTCACTCTCAAAGTTCGTGATAACGATGGCTACAGCACCGCAGCACGATTTACCTTAGGCAAAAGAGCCCCTTGGTCTGCACGCGTCGGCGATGGCAAAATGGCAATTCCCACAACCTATCTTAAATCTGATTTCTATGGAGACGATGAACGTATTCATGTGGTGAGTGGCTATATCTCCGAGCTCTTTGACAAAGGACTCCTCAATTTAAGAGACCCCATGCCTTTGCGATTTGACCCGAATCAGGTGTCAGAAATTTCCATTGCTCGCATCGGAGAAGCTCCGATTACTTTGCTTAAAGAGTCAGATAATTCTCCTTGGCAACTGAAAACCACGCACAATACCTCTTGGGCAAATCAAGAAGCCGTTGCCAAACTGATTATCATGCTGTACTCCTTAGAAGCTACGCGAGTACAAGACTCGAAAGATGTGCAACTTAATGGCGAGCCGATAACCACTATCAGTATTAAAGATACGGCCAATAACAAATCTACAATCAGGCTTTACGCTTCCACTACAGAAAGAGCAGAAGACGCAAATGCAGCCGCGTTATGCTACGCCACCGTGGAGGGGCGAGATGTTGTATTCACATTACGCGCAGCCCCTAAAACACGAAGGAAAGGTGGTTACTCTGCCATCATTAACTCTGTATTCAGCATGCCGGCGTTACCTGCTGAAGATATGGCTCGATTGAGAGGGCTCAATATAACATATACAGATCAATTACCTCTGACCATCAGCGACTTGAGAAGCAAGATGCTTGCAACATTTGATGAGCGCGATGTTGAGTGCGTTGTCATTCGTTCAGCCAATAGTGCTTACCCGCTGCGGCTCAGTTTAATACCCGGCATCCAAGAAAGCAACACCCAAGATGCTTGGACGGTTGAAGCTGAAGGAAAAGAAGCCATCGAGGCCGAAACCAATATCGTTCGCAATATGCTTAAAAGCTTCCGAGTCATTCCGGCAGATGCCATCGTAGCAGATTTGCCGACCGGACAAGATGAAGAATCTCTGAGAGCACGCATGAGCATTATCAGACAGTACGGGTTACTGACACCCGATTACAGAATTTTCATCACGCCACGCACCTGTGCCCTCAGAAGCACCCTCTACGGTATCGATTTGCCATTGGTCAAAGATCGAGACGTAAAAATATTCTCGGTGACTCTTCATCAAGACCCTGAAACCGGAGAAATTGAACGTTTGGCCATGCAAGAAAATGGCGACACTATTTACAAAGTAAGCCATAAACTTACCAAGAATTTCTCAATGCGGCAAAATCATTGGCGCAGCAGAAATTTGCTCAGCTTCCATATCTCGGAGCTCAAGAGCTTTACCTTAGGATTCCCGAATAATACCTTGATGATGGAGTATGATGCCGTAAGAGAATCTTGGAACGGTACCTTAAATAACATCGATATTACAACAAGCATCAATCCCGTTGGAGCTCAACACTGTGTCGATAGACTGCGCAGGCTCAAGGTTCGAGAATGGATTGACCCCTACGATTCCGAGGCGTTACAACAATTATCACATCCTGAGTTCACCGTAACAGTCGATTTAGAACGAGTAGATTATTCAACATCGGAAGCAATTATAGCAGATTCTACAGAATTGGGCCACGATGAGCTGGATGAAAGCGACAATTACAGACAAGATGGAGCCGGTGCTATATTACAAGAAGATAACGACTTGAATGATAAATTCAGAGATGTTGCATTCTTAGAGCGTCCTATGCAAAATCAACGATATACCATCGATTTTGCCCCAGTCAACTATCACGAACAAAAGCCCTTATTCTATGGACGGGTCAGAGAAACACGTCAACTTTTCATCATCAGTTTTGAAGATGCTCAAAGTTTCGGCAATTTCCCCATCGAAGGTAAGATTCAAACATCATCGGAAGAGTAACAACTTTACATTGTCATCATATGTGGGTTTGGAAAAAAACGATATACAAGACAAACGAGGATGAATGGCAAGAAAAACTTGCTACCATGGAATGGGTTGTCTTTTCGGAAGGTTACCATGCAGAGCGTGTTAATATCGACGTATACTCCGAGAAAGAAGACGAAGTTCTCATTCTTCAAGCCTGCTATGGTGGCAAAATAGAGGCCGTTACGACAGTAGACTGGGTGGCTGCAACAGCTCCCGAAAACACTCCACCACTTATCATCCGCGACAAATTAGTCATTTCTGCCAGTGCAGATGCAAGCATATTGGATGAACTGACGAATCAATATCCTGACCGAATTATTTTGACATTCCCGGCAGAACGAGCGTTTGGCACAGGCAACCACGCCACAACTTCTACGTGCCTGCGTATGCTTTGTGATGAAGTCAAGGCGCGTAAAAGAGAGTGGACCCTCACGGACATCGGTTGTGGCACCGGTGTTTTAGCTCTTGCCGGTATTCGCTTGGGTGCCAAACACGCCATTAGTTTTGATTTTGACCCTATTGCCGTAGAAGTTGCAGAAAAAAACATAGCCAGAAACGGTGGCGCGGATAACCTGAAATTGTTTCAGGCGGATGTTTTTGAATGGACCCCTGCGGAAGGTGAAAAAGCAGACATCGTTTTGGCGAACCTTTTCTCTACCGTTTTAATGAAAGCATTCCCGAGACTTAAGGCAGCCATGAAAAACAATGACAGTGTGCTGATTATTTCCGGTATTCTCCGCACGCAAGCAGAAGAAACGCTGCAAACGGCACAAAAAGAAGGGTTGCGTGTACTCAAAACCGTTACCCGTGGCAAATGGACGACTGCTAAATTGTGTTGGGTATGAACATTTTAGCCATAGAAACTTCAACTCCCGAAGCCTCTCTCTGCTTGTTAAAAAACGGAGAAATCTGCTATTCAACAAATTGGCATGCTCAACGCAATCACGATGCTTTTTTGTTTCCGGCATTACAAGAAGCGCTTGAATGTTTGGGGGACAGCACCCCGGAGCTGATACTTGTGGGTGCAGGCCCCGGGAGCTACGGAGGGGTGCGCGTTGCCTTGGCAGCTGCTGTCGGCATTTCTACGGTAAAAGAGAGCCACGTTGTATCAATATGCTCGTGGTTGGGGCTTGCTCCTGAAGGTTGTGGCATTATCTCAGATGCCAAGCGAGGAGGATGGACCCTCTTACGTCCCCATGGAGACATAGAAGTGTTAACAACAGAACAATTACAATCAGAACTGGATAACGGGCTCCAAATCGCCACGATTGAATCAGCGGAACTTATGCAACAAAAAGGGATTTCGGTGCAGCATTCCTCGCTGAAACCGACGGCACAAAATCTTATAACAGCTTGGTTATCGCTACCCTCAGAGCAGCAACTGTTATTAAAAAACAGGCCGGCAGAGCCCATTTATGTGCGCCCACCCCACATTACTGAAGCCAAACGCAAACCTTGGGAGATTTGACATCATCATGTGTGCCGATATCATACATACCTGTCAGCGTTGTGGAGCCTGCTGCCGTTGGGAGGGCGATGTCTGTGTAACAGATGAAGATATTACCGCCATTGCTACTTTTCTCGGTATGCGCGAAGAAGATTTCATTGATCAGTATTGCCGATTACAACGCAACAGACGTGGTTTATCCATAATAGATGCCGAAGACGGAGCCTGTATCATGCTTACCGAAAACGGTTGCCGTATTCAACCGGTAAAACCGCAACAATGCAAAGACTTCCCCTATAAATGGAACTTTCCCGGTTGGGAAAACCGCTGCCCCGGCGCAGGCAAGCTAACAGGCCCCGAATCATAATGCTTCAGCTCATTTCACAACGTCTGCGCAAGCGTGTGTTACACTTCATCCGTTTGCTGCAAAAGTTTCGCAACAAATTAACCGGAACCTTGGCCAAAGAGCCCACCCGCTTGGCGGCCAGAGACGAGACACGTCGCTCTCATGCAGAGGTTGTGGTGGATTTGTTTGCAACCATTATGGCGCAGGTAGAGGGCCTGGGCATGGAAGACATGGATACAACCATGGATATGCTGCGCTATGATTTTCCGAATGTAGAGCACAGCTGGTTAGCAGAACGATTTCAGAACTCATATACAGCGGGGTATATGCTAAGCTCCTCGCTTGCATTGGCCGCAGCAGATCGCACATTGGCAGAGCGTATGGCCTTAGCGCTGGAAATCTTAACCATGCTCTATCGAGTAGGTGGAGATCTTACCAACCCTACCCTCTTCGAGCAAGTTACAGATGGCTTAAAACTGCCGGAGCAATCACGCCAGTTAGAAAAACTGAGGACAACTCCGGGCTTACTGGCCCCTGCTCCCTTAGAGGTTTTGCGATTTTCGGAGGACATTGCATACGCCAATGTTACGCTATCGTCAAAAGACAAAGGAGTACGTTTTCGTGCTGTTAACTGTGCACAAGTGTTGTTAATCATCAATGATGCTGATACCCCCCTGCACGTTCAAGGTAGAGTTTTGAACAAACAAGGCCTTCAGATTCTCTCCCCGGGACAACATATTGAGCTTAACGGCGGCAATCTGACATATAGCACCATTCGCTCTCTTCTGCAAGCCCACTACACAAATGCGCGTTTCGTTGCTTACTTACATTGCGAAAACGAAGAGGTTTTTGTTTCTCGCTCACGCCATAAAAACAGCATTGCGAAACTCAAATTCGGGGTTCATGTAGAAATTGAGGTATTGCGTAAAGATGCGCGCCTATATTTAGATGAGGTATTATTACCCGAGGGGTGCACCATCTGCGCATCCTATTACACCCCCTTTACCGTGTCGGGGCTTGGCCCCTATTATTTGGCAGAGCTACACCAACTGGAAAGCCCCGGTAAGAGTTTTCAACTGGCACCCGAGTGCAGAAAACTACTGGTCACCAACCTACCCTATGTCAATAAGAGCGGGGCGCTCATGCTAACCCCCGGGCTTGCTCCGGGCTGTGTCTTCGAGGTTAGTTACTCCAGCGTTACCGGGATCGGTAGTTTTAAGTTAATAGAAGGTGTAAGACACGCCATATCAATCAACGACATAGCTCTCAAAGATGATATTGCAGAGTTGCAAGACGGAGATCTTATTCAATTGGGGCAGTTGCAGAGTTTGCGTTGCCGTTTCATTGCAGGCGTGCTTGATGAAGAGACGTCTCTCATTCAAGAGTTAAAAGTAACCGGCCTTACTCGAGACTTTGTGAGAGCCGGAAGAGTTGTTGACAATATCGATTTTTCCCTTTGCCGAGGAGAGATGGCGTGCATTCTGGGTCCCAGCGGCTCGGGCAAAAGCACCCTGTTAAACATGCTTGCAGGGCATCTGTCTCCGTCCTTTGGCTCCATTCATTACAATAATCAACGCCTTACAACTAAGTCGTCTGCACTCAGAAGACACATTGCCTTTATTCCGCGAGAAGACATTCTTGAGTCTACCTTAACCGTGGGAGAACACGTTTACCAAGCCTCCGTATCACGACGCCCCCGCCTGATGCATGCAGATCGCATGCGAAGAGTTCAAACAGTCCTCGGTTTTGTAGGGTTATCGCACCTTATTTCTCGACGTGTCGGTAAAAAGGGGGAACGTTCCCTTTCAGATGGAGAGCGCACCCGTCTTAATCTGGCTTTGGATTTAACCTCTACCTCAGAGGTGTTTCTTATCGATGAGCCTATCAGTGGACTTGCCTCCGTAGATGCAGAACAAGTGATAGATACGCTCAAACAAATGTCCACCGGTCGCATCCTCATCTGCACCCTGCACCGCCCATCCCAAACCATTTTGAATCAATTTGCCAAGGTTATGGTTCTAAACAATAACGGGCAAATGGCTTTTTGGGGAACACCGGCCGAGATGCAAGAGTATTTTCAACGAGCAAGCTCCGAATTAGGACTACACATCTCTCGAGAAGCGCAAGCCGCCGGTGGGGCGGAATACGCGTTCGAAGTGATGGCTGCCCCCTTCAAACGCTTAGGTAATAATAAACTTCCTCATGCCAACATGTGGCAAGAGCGTTTTGAAAAACACCAATACAGTCAAAACAGTCCCCCAACTAAAGAATCACCACCCACGCGCCCCATTCCTCCTTTACCACGGCGTTCATTAATCGAATTATGGCGTTTATTCAAACTATGGGTTACACGCACTTTCGTAGGGCGTGTACGCAGTCGCATGAGTTTATATGCGCTGTTACTTGAAGCGCCGGTATTGGCACTGTTGATAGCAGGCACCCTCAGGGCAGCATCTACAGAGGAATATGTATTTTATCATTCTCTGCACATAACGGAGTATCTCTTTTTATCACTCGTGTTAGCCATGTTCTTCGGGCTGACAGACTCAGCGTGTGAAATTATACGAGATCGTAATCTCATTCGCAGAGAAAGCAATTATAAGCTGTTCATACCCGGTTATTTAATGGCAAAGATTCTGGTGCTCAGCGGCATTGCTTCGCTCCAGTGTGCCTTATATCTCATGGTCAGCAACTTGATTCTCGATATCAGAGACATGTTTTGGCCCCACTTCGGCATCATGTCGTTAACAGCGTTTATCGGCATCGCCATGTCGCTGATGGTATCATCTTTAGTAAAAGCCGAAAAAACGGCCCTTAACATTGTGCCTCTGCTGCTTGTCCCGCAAATTTTACTGGCAGGCGCATTGATTCGTTTTGAGGATATGAACGAGTTTTGCCCGAAATGCCCCGACTTTGTTCCGGATTGCATTACTGAAACAATAGGAAAACTGAGACATCGAGTGGCTTACCAAGACCGAGAAACACACGAAATTTCTTCCAAACCCGTTCCGCTGATTGCAGAGCTGTGTCCCTTGCGCTATTCTTTTGAAATGATGTTTGTTGCCCAAGCTCACTATAACTTGTGGGACATAGAATACGAACAAATAGAACAACACAGACAAGCACTGCGTCACGAATTGGACGCGACTAAACACAAGCTGCAACAAAACCATCTCTCCAACAGCGAACGCTGCGCGCTCATTAAAGACCATGAACGCCTCAGTACTATGCTGAGATTTGTCAACGACGCGGTGCTCCTCATCAATTCTGCAGCTGATTCCCCCGACGAAGCAAAAGACATTCTTCGACTCGCCCGCAAAGCCGCATTAACGCACAATCAAGAACTTATGGATTCTCTAGTGCAACAATTAGAGAGTAAAGAGCACGAAGACGGGGGACATGCCGTAGATGCCTACTTTACCAATCAAAAAATCATCGAGCTCAGAGAAGGCGTCAACCTAGCCCGAAAAGACAATCGAATTAATGAAAATCGTGGCTTCTTCCTGGCCCCGCGTCAACCCATTCCCTTTAGTAGTATGGATCAACATACCGAAGACGGCTCCATTTCTACACTTTGGCGCGACAGTATCTATTTGCTGATTATGGGATTATGCCCCATTATTGTTGCAGCATGGAGATTAAGGCGAATATGTCGCTCCGGTTAAGAGAAAAAGCCATTTACTGCAACATTTTATGCTTTACTAGAGCTCCGCAATAGCGTATACTCACGCGCGAACACGGTAAACCGCCGTGTTGCAGAATTAACATGAAGATCGTTCTTGCATACTCCGGTGGCCTTGACACATCCGTCCTTCTGGTGTGGCTCAAGGAGAAGTACAATGCCGAAATCATCGCCTACTGCGCCGATGTAGGCCAAGCTGAAGAGCTTGACGGCCTCGAAGAAAAAGCACTTGCCACAGGTGCATCCAAATGCATTATCGGCGACCTCAAAGCCGATTTTGCTGCCAACTACATCTTCCCGATGTTCCAAGCCAACGCCGTATACGAAGGGCGCTACCTGCTCGGCACCTCCATAGCACGCCCCTGCATCTCCAAAGCCATGGTAGACGTAGCCATAGCAGAGGGTGCAGATGCCATAGCCCACGGTGCAACCGGCAAAGGCAACGACCAAGTACGTTTCGAGCTTTCCATCAATGCCTTGGCTCCGCAACTCAAGGTAATCGCCCCGTGGCGCATGAAAGAGTGGCGCGACCAATTCCCCGGCCGCTCCGAGCTGATACAATATGCAGAGTCTCACGGCATTCCGATTCGTCAGAGCATGAAGAAGCCCTACTCGATGGATCGCAACCTGTTGCACATTTCCTACGAGGCCGGCATTCTCGAAGACACTTGGTATGATGCCACCAAGGAGGAAGACCGCGGTATGTACCTGCTCTCCTCCGCCCCCGAAGATGCTCCCGACAAGCCTCAATACCTGCAATGCCTGTTCGAAAAAGGCAACATCATCGGTTTGCAGACAGAAGGGCTTGAGGAAATCATGGCCACAGTCGGCACCAAGGCAATCGGCGAGAAAGACGGCTACACCCTGCTCGACCCGCTGGGCATCATGCTTGTTCTCAACTTCTTGGGTGGTAAGCACGGTATCGGCCGTGTCGATATCATCGAGAACCGCTTTGTCGGCATGAAGAGCCGTGGCATCTACGAAACCCCCGGCGGCACCATCCTCTTGGCAGCCCACCGCGACATCGAGACCATCACCATGGATCGCGAGGCTCAGAAGGTGCGTGACTCCCTCATCCCCGACTATGCTTCCATGGTCTACAACGGCTTCTGGTTCGCCCCCGAGCGCGAGGCTATCCAAGCCCTTGTTACCAAGACTCAGGAAACCGTCAACGGCGAGGTGCGCCTCAAGCTCTACAAAGGCAACGTCATGTACGCCGGTCGCAAGAGCCCGAACTCTCTGTACAGCTACGAAATTGCAACGATGGAGGGCGACTACACCGATGAAGACTACAACCAGGACGATGCCTCCGGTTTCATCCATCTCAACGGCCTGCGCCTCAAGCAGTTCGCCAGAGTAAACCATTAAACAGACTAATATGACAAGCGTTTGCCCGAAACCCGGGCAAACGCTTGTTCTGTTTTTACTTATGAGCAAAAAAGCAAAAATAGCCATTCTTGGGGATTTTCCTATTGGTAACATATGCGACGAGTACCAAGCTCGCACCAGTTTTTACCCCACATGGCTATTCATGCTATACAAAGCCTTCATTAGATCCGATGAATTTGATATTCATTGGATAATAGTCGACACAAATTGCAAAAAAAGCACGCAATTAACTGTAGAAAATCAAACATTCCACGTACTACCGGGCAGCAAGTTAATGGTGGGCTTATATACCGGCTATTTATACAACCGTTGGCAAATCTCGCGTTGTGTAAAGCGAATTAAGCCCGATATATTTCATGCTTGGGGAACCGAGCGTTTCTACGGCTTAGCAGCAAAAGACTTTAAGGGGAAAAGCATTCTATCCGTCCAAGGTTTGCTTTCCGTCTGCTGCAAACGTGCCAAAATGTCACCCTTTGAAAACAAACACCGGCTATACGAAAAAGGAGTCTTGCGCTCCGTTGACTTCATTACTACCGAATCACCTTGGGCTCGAGACAGGGTGCTCGAAATAGCCCCCAAGGCCAACATAACATTGTGTGAATACGCTATAGAACCCGCGTTTTTCTCCCTCGAAAGGCAATTATCAGACGAGCCATCTTGCCTGATATCTTGCTCCAATGCCCCAATCAAAAACATACCGTTAGCCATATCCGCCTTTTCAGAGCCTGCCCTCAGCCATGTTAAACTATACATGGCCGGTGCTTCTCCTGAGAGATACCCCGATTTACCGCCCAACATCATCCCCCTCGGTCGGCTCTGCCGAGAATCCTTGATTGAGCATCTGAGTAAATGTTGGTGTGTGGTACACCCAAGCTTGGCTGATACTGGCCCTACCGCAGTCAAAGAAGCGAGGGCTGCGGGTGTACCCGTCATCCTCACCACCGAGTGCGGGGCTAAACAATACGTGAAGCATGGAGAATCCGGCTATATTATCGCCTCAAATAACAAGCAGGAGTTGATAGAGGCCGTACTCGCTGTCACAAAATCCAAAGAAAACGCACAAAAAATGGGTGCAATTGAAGTAGAGCGTTGCAGAGCAGCCTTATCTTGTGATAATATGTACGCATCGTTCAGAGAGCTCTATAATAACGTATTATTATCATAAAAAAGCATGGAACAAAAAAAATATTTTATTTGCTTCGGCGACTCGCGATTAGTGGCTGCTACCACTCGCATTAAACAGCAAGCCGAAAACATGTGCTTTTTCGATGGAATTCATGTATTGGATGAAAATTCATTAGAACCTGAATTTTGTGAGAAATGGAATCACATCATGAAACTGGGCTCACGAGGATTCGGTTATTGGTGCTGGAAGCCTTATATTATTCTTCGATTATTAGAACAACTCGAGGAAAACGATATACTGTTGTACTGTGATGTAGGCTGCCATTTAAACCCCAAGGGGCTTCCCCGTTTAAACGACTATATTGACGAGTTAAATGCAGCAACAATCGGCGTGAAAGCCTTTTATACCTTTTCTCCGCACATAGACGTTACAGAAAAGCGGTGGACTAAAGGAGACACTTTTGACTATTTCAATTGCAGAAATAATAAAGAGGTTACAGATACGCTTCAAATTGCCACCACTCAAATTTTCATAAGAAAAGATGAGACATCGATGCAGTTTGTAAGAGAGTGGAACAATCTATGGTACGATAACTTCGCGTTAATTGATGACAGCCCGTCAAAATCCCCTAATTTTTCGGGCTTCATTGAAAACAGGCATGATCAGAGCGTCTTTTCCATCCTCTATAAACTCAAAGGCTGTACCCCTTTACCTTCCGGTGAAACAGATGTTGCAGATTATTCCAATATGGATGCCTACCCAATATGGGACATGAGAGATAGGAAGCCTAAGGAAAAAAGCATCTTCCCAAAACTCAAGCGGTATCTTAAAAGCAGGAAAGTTGCTTTTAAGATACGCTTGGCAAAAATCAAAAATTATTTCAAATCAAAAAAACATTAAACCGCCAGCACCTCCCGCAGCACCTCAAGGCAGCGGGAGTTTTCTTTTTCATTGCCCACGGTAATGCGTATGTATTCGGGCAGGCCATAGCCATCCATGTGGCGCAGGATAACCCCCTTGGCAAGGCAAGCGTTAAAAACCTCCCTTCCACGTCCGGTTTTAACGAGGATAAAGTTACCCTGAGAGGGTATATAGTCCACCCCCCACTTTTCAAAAGCAGCGTAAAATTGTTGTTTACCGGCATTTACCATGTTCACAGAGGCCGCCAAGTGTTCGACATCATCAAGAGCCGCAACAGTGGCAGCTTGAGCCATCAGATTCATATTGAAAGGAGTACGGGCCTTATTAAGCAAATCGGCAATCTCGGGCGTGGTAATACCATAACCGGCGCGCAGACCGGCTAAGCCATAAGCCTTGGAGAAAGTACGCAACAATATCACATTCTTACCCTGTTTCACATATTTAAGGGTATCGGGCTTCACATCTGCAAAATCAATATAAGCCTCATCAAAAGCAACTATCACATGCTCGGGCACTTGCTGCATAAAGGCATCCATCTCTTCTTGGTACACCATCGTGCCCACCGGGTTAGTGGGATTAGTAATAAAGATAAGGCGTGTTTGCGGGGTAATAGCCTTGAGCATCGCCATCAGGTCATGGCTCCAGTCTGTTTTGTTCTCAACTTCAACATATTTTGCACCGAAGAGCTTACACATAATGGGGTACATCGAGAAACTGTGTTTAGCAGCCATCAGTTCAATTCCCTCATGCAAGCAGGCGTGACACAGCAATTCGATAATCTCACTGCTGCCGCTACCCACCACGGTCTGATTAAACTGCACACCGAAACGCTCTGCCAACTTGCTACGCAGCGTAAACGAAGCTCCATCCGGGTATATATGTACACCGGCTGCCGCTTGCTGCATTGCCTCAATGGCTTTCGGCGACGGGCCTAATGAGTTCTCGTTAGAAGCAAGTTTAACAATATCAGAAACCTTCAGCCCAAGCTCGCGAGCAGTTTCTTCGATAGGTTTACCGGGTTGGTATGCTACCAAATCCAGTACATATTGATTGGCATATTGTGTTATCGTGCTCATATGAAACGGGCAGATTATAATACATAGTTTTTCCCGAATCAAGTCTTCAGTCCGCATGTTATGCGGGGTGACGCAATTTTTTAGCTTGCAAAACGGCACAAAATATCATATAAGGAACTAAAGCAACCTTTGTATGATAAAAAAACTGATACCGATTATTCTGCTTGCCGGTAGCAGCCTCGGACAAACACAGCCCGAGGTATCGGTTCAGTTGTACTCCTGTCGCACCGAGTATCGCACTCACGATGAAACGGATAAACCCGGGTTCGGCGTTAAATTAGAACTATTACCCATTGCCGGTGTCAACATCTCGGCGACCGAAACCCTCAGCACTACTGTTACCCTTAGCGACGAATCAGGCAAAAAACACACGCCTACCACAGCAGCCATTTTGACAGACGCCGGCAAAACATTCGCCAAGTTTACATTCAAAAATCGCCCCGAGGGAAAAAGGGTTAAACTCGAGGGCGAAATTAAGCTCGACATCGCAAAAAACGTCACCGTACACAACAACATTAATCCGAATCTTTTGCAAGCCCACAACCTACACATCGGCGAGGCGAGCTTCGAGATTATACCATCTTCTGCCAACGCTGCCAACAGCAACCGAGAGGGCGATAGACTTAAACGCGCCGAGTTGCAGCTTCGTTATCCTGCCTCCGTCACCATTACTCAAATTGCCCGACAATGGGCAGCCGATACCGATACTCCGTTTGCTCAAGAAATTGATTTTACCACCACGATTTCTGACGATCAATCCACCAAAACAACCACGCTCGTCTTGTTGGATGTCTTGCCTAGTCCCACCCTCATCATCACCACTTGCACCGAGAAATCAAAAATTGCGGTTCCGGTTGGGTTTAATATCACTCTCAGTTCGGCAGAATCCATCAATATAGAGCCGGAAAATCAATAAACCACGCAATCCCGAACCATGATACGGTGCTTTCTACTCAGTCTTCCGCTTCTTGTTTCCGCCGTGCAGGCTGATTCTTCCCCTTCGGTCAAGATATCACCGCAAAGTGTCGAGTGCCATTATACGGCAGAATGCACACCGGACACCCCTGCCCCCGCAAAATGCACCGTACGTCTTCATGTTACCCCCTCCAATGGCACAACCCTATGGACCGAGCATGATAGCCCCATGCCCGACATTGAAGCGACAGACGGAGCCGGCAACAAAATGGTGGGCAAGTTTCGGGATTGGGAGCTCTGCTTCGATGCCAAAGACGCACATTGCCATATCTTGGTGTACGACTTCGCCCAACTGCCGGCAGGCGACACCCTCAACTTCGACACCACCTTAGATATCCCAGTCACCCCCGGTGTACAAAGACACGAGGCCCCCACCTTCAGCACCACTCAAAAAACACAGTGCACCATTGCCGGACATCAAGTAGAAATAGAACCGCTCGAGCGCTCTGCCGCTGCCCCCGATGAACTCGTGCTCCGCATTACCTATACAGAGGCGGAAAAAGTCCCGCAAATCATTATTTGCGATGATGAAGGCTACCACCTCAAAAGCACCCTCATCGATGCCGATGTCAACGAAGAAACAGGCAAAACAACTGCTGTCTACGTGCAAAAATATACCAAAAAAGAAGGCAAAATCGCCTTGCGCACCTACCAACCTCGCATCACTGTCAAATGCGCTGTCAAATTCAGCGCCACCATCGGTAGAAATAAATAATCTCCACCAATTATATCGGATTTATCTTGACAAAATCCCTGAAAAAGATAGACTTTTCACCGAACAGAACAATTTATAACAAACCAACATTATGGAACCGTACAGCATGAAGAACCCGTATCCTGCCACCGTGCAGGATGTTCGCCCCGTCACCAAACCCGGCAGCGCCAAAGAGACCATCCATGTAGACTACAACCTCGGCGACTCCGGCCTTACCTACGTTACGGGAGATGCCTTGGGGGTCTTCCCCTGCAACGACCCCGCCTTGGTAGATGCCCTCATTGCCGCCCTTGCCCTTAATGCAGAAGAGCAAGTTCCCATGCCCGATGGCAGCACCGCCCCCCTTCGCGAGGCCCTCATCAGCGCCTACGATATCACCTCCCTCAAAAAAGGCAACCTCACCAAGTGGAACGCCGTGGCCAACAGCGAAAAACTTGCCGCAATTCTTGCTGATAAGGACGCGCTCAAAGACTACTGCTGGGGTCGCGACCTACTCGACGTTGCACAAGATGCCGACACCACGGCCAAGTTTGAAAACGCCGCTGCCTTCGTCGCTATTCTCAGCAAGCTCACCCCTCGCTTATACTCCATTGCCAGCAGCCCCGATGCCGTCCCCGGCCAAGTATCCCTCTGCGTAGGCGCCGTACGCTACACCGCTCAGAACCGTCAACGCGGCGGCGTATGCTCCACCTACATGGCAGACCGCCTCAAAGCCGGTGACAAAGTGAAGGTGTTCGTGCACAGCAACAAAAACTTCCGCCTGCCTGAGGATGGCAACACCCCCATCATCATGGTGGGTCCCGGCACCGGTATTGCCCCCTTCCGCGCCTTCTGGCAACAGCGCGTGGCCGACAACGCCCCCGGTGCCAACTGGCTTTTCTTCGGCAACCCCTACAAAGCAACAGATGGCTGCTACGAAGATGAAATCGCTCCGCTCGTCGAGAGCGGCAAACTGCGACTTTCCGTTGCTTGGAGCCGCGACCAAGCTCACAAAATCTACGTGCAAAACCTCATGGAAGAAGCCGGCGAAGAAATCTGGCAATGGCTCGAAAACGGGGCTGCCGTCTACATGTGTGGTGATGCCAATCGCATGGCTAAAGATGTAGAAAAAGCCCTGCTCTCCATTATCTCCACACACGGTAAGCGCACCGAGGAAGAAGCAGCAGAATACCTCAAGGACATGAAGGCTGCCAAACGTTATCAGAAAGACGTTTACTAACTTCACACAACGAAAAACCTCCCCCCCCTACTTTGTTTATAACGGGGGGGGCTTTTTCATTAGTACACATTACTCTCATATTAAACATGGAAGCATCTTCTGACACAGAAAACTTCATGACACCGAAGAAAGAAAAGCTGCTATCATTGGCGGTTCCCTGCTACAATGAAGCCTTAGCGTTGCCTTATTTTATTGAAGAGATTCAGAAGATACGCCCGTTACTACCCGAGATTAACATCGAGGTAGTACTCATCAACGACGGCAGCAAAGACGACACGCTCGAGACAATGCAGAAGATATGCAGCGAGTGTTCGTTTGTGCGCTACATCTCCTTTTCCAGAAACTTCGGGAAAGAAAGCGCTATTTTGGCAGGGCTTAGAGAAGCCAAGGGAGACTGGGTTGCCGTCATGGATGCCGACTTGCAAGCCCCCCCGCATTTACTGCCCGAAATGCTGCGCTCCGTTCAAGAAGAAGGGTATGACTGTGTCGGCACACGTAGGTCAACCCGAAAAGGAGAACCCCCTATCCGCTCTTTTTTTGCTCGTGCCTTTTACAAAATCATCAACAGAATCTCATCTATAAAATTGGTAGATGGCGCCCGAGATTTCAAATTACTTTCCCGACAAGCGGTAGAGGCTCTTTTGTCATTGCCCGAAGTAAATCGATTCTCTAAAGGGCTCTACGAATGGATTGGTTTTAAAACGAAATGGATTGAGTTTGAAAACGTAGAAAAAGTTGCAGGAGAAACGAAATGGTCCTTCTGGGGATTGTTTAAATACTCTATCGAGGGCATATATACGGCAAATGATGTACCACAATTCGGCATACGGATGGACCTCAATGACATGTATTATTCTCTTGCTGAGTGGTGTGCAACTTTTCTGTTTGGGAATTATCGGTCAATACATTGCTAAAATGTATACCGAAATTAAAAAACGCCCCCATTACATAGTGAATAAAAACAATCATAGTGAAAATATAAATCCAAAAGCATAAGATATGGACAATAACTACAAAGTTGATGAGCAAAAAAAAGGCTTACATTTCAATATATACAACTACATATGGGGTGGACTCATCATTCTTATTCTTGCTTTTCTATACCGCATCAACTGCATATACCCCTATGTGACAGACGATTTCAACTACTCATTCATATACGGCGAAACAACTAGGCTCGAGGGCATACACGATATTTTTGTATCTCAAGCCCGCCACTATATGGAGTGTAATGGTCGATACATCGTTCATTTTTTAGCACAACTCATGCTCTCGATGGATAAGGCTGTATTTAACATTCTCAACGTTATCCATTACGCCGGATTGTCCACACTCATTTGCCTATTGAGCACAAAAAAGATACACCTGCATATATGGTTGCTTATTTTATTAACTTTATGGTGTATCATGCCCCAACCCGGGGCCACCGTTTTCTGGTTGACCGGTAGTTTCAACTATATATGGGCAGCCGGTATGGTAATAGCCTTTACGGTATGCTTATTGTCTCAATACCGACCCCTGAACATAACAGCCTTATTTCTTGCCATACCGGCAGGCAACACTCACGAAGGTCTGGTAATGGGCGTATTTGTATCCTTGGTGTTATACAGTATTCTGACGAAGAAAAAAAACAAGCTACACATTATTGCACTCCTACTCTTTTTCGTAGGCGTATTATCGAACATATTGGCACCGGGAACTTTTCAAAGGCTACAAACGGTAGGTGTTCAAGGGGATCCCGGCATACAAGCACTTTGCTTCAAATGCTTGGTCTCTGTTTATAAAATTATAAAAGGAATCTTTAGCACAAGTTGCGATTGGGGGATTCAAGTCTGTGTTGTCCTATTCATAATAACAAGCGTTTACTTGATTCGTAAGGTATTAAACAAGAAACAGACTACAACAGATATACTTGCTCTTTGTTTTTTATTCGGCGCTCTTTGTAATGTGTGTATGATATTACCCACCGGTCTCACCTACGGCAGAGTACTCTTCGGATTTTGTTTCTTAAGTTATCTGGCGTTTTGTGTTGCGTTCCTCAGCAAATTATTGCTACTTCCCAGATATTCGAATTTAATTATACTGACATCCACAGTGCTATTATGCAGTATTCCATGTATAAATGCCTATGCAACAGTGAGCATATTTGCACACCGCATGAAGTATATAGAATCATGCGCCAAAATAGGAGAAAAAACCATTCGGGATTTACCGATTTCTGAGCAAATATCTCACCGGTATGTAGACTCCTATTGCATGTTCCCCAATGAGAATCAGAATCATTTCGCCGCACTATATTTCAATACGGGAGAATTTTCGGTTCTCTCTCCCCGTATATATCAAATTATGGAGGAACATTCTCAAGCCATGCAAAAGATGACCCCCGACGAATGGGTAGTGACGAATGAGAACCATGTTATATACTGTCTTAAAGAAAAGCCCAAAAAATCAGAAATCCTCGTAGACGCTTTCGGGTCTACATCCTCTTTGGACAAATATCTACCGCAATTTATCAAAAATCTGCACAAACCCGGCCGTCGCCATACCATTATTAACCTCTTTACCATGCATGGCAAATATTTTGCCACTTGGGACATGCAAGCGCCGACAGGTAAACTCATCATTCATTACAACGAAAAAACTCAACCGCAGGAAGTATATTTTAACATTGAAGAACAAAGATGTTCGAAATAATACCAACTACCGCAACTCAACAAGCGAAATTCGCTAGGGCACCTATTATGCTTGACATACAACAAGTCAATACGTAGCATACATCTTCCGGGCAGCATACAAGACTTTCGCTCTTTCGCCCGCCTCGGTGCAAACATTCGCCAAGCATCTCCTTTGCCTGCTTTTTCCAGTCCTTTACTAAATCAGGGCTGATACCGTACTCTGACGCTATCTGTGCGTGCGTCTTGGCGCCTGTGAGAGCTTCCAATGCTACCTTTTCCTTGAACTCGGCGGCGTTGCGACCTCTCTTGTGTATTTTTTCGTTTTGCATGTTTGTGTGTTGGTTGGATTATACACGCTCACGATACTTTGCACAAGAAAAAGGGGGCTTAAACTGTTTTCTTAAAATCAGGCGCCATTATAGATAAATGGAATGGACATTTGTACCACCCCAATGAACCTTTCTTATTTCAAAGCACACCGCCATGTAAAGCCCCAATCATCCCCGGTGCCATTATGCAGAAAAGCGGACAATCAGAACACATCTTCCCCGGGATTTTACTGCCCGACGCACCGGGGTGCGACTATTCTCGCCCGGCAAAACGAACAAATAAATAATTTCAAATCTATCTCACACCTACCATGAATCGCCGACTGTTCCCTAATTGGAAACAGTCGGTAATTTTCAACTTCAGTGCATACCAAAAAAGGCGGAGGCATCGCGTTTGGAAACACGCAGGGTGTTTACATAGCGAGTGCGCAGCAAATTGGGGCTACTGTGCCCCATTTCCAGCTGCAACTCCGGCCAATTTTTGAAACAAACTGCATGGTAAGTGGCAAAAGTATGGCGCAAGGCATCAGCTTGCCAGCAGCGCATACCCGCCGCACGGCGCAAGGCTCGCCAACGGTTCTGCCAATTACGCGGTATAACACGCCGCACCCCGCGCAACTTACTCATACAGCGCAAAGGCACCACTCGGCCACCGCCGGTTTTGCTCACCACCGGGCGCACCACCACTTCTTTATCCTCCCATCGTATATCTTGCGGGCTTAGTCTGGCAACCTCGGCCGGTCGTAACCCGCAATAAGTCAGCAAATGCAAGGACAACCGCATGTCAGTATGCGGTTGCTCTGCAGCAGCATGCTCCAGCTTCTCTACTTGTTTAAGCGTCAACGGCACTATTTCCTGTTCCTTGACTTTGGGCGACTCAATATCATCCACCGCGTTCGCATCACACCAACCGCGGCGCTTCGAGAATGCCAATATGCTATGCAATATCGCCCTGCCTTTTCGGTAACTGTGAGCACTCCCCCCAAACGCACGCTGCAACAATTCTCGGCAATCATCTGCGGTCATCGCCCGCACAGGCATCTCCTTTACCCCCTCCACGCGCAGCATTCTCGACGTAAAATGCCGCACAAATCCCGCAGTGTCGTCGGCCGCCTATCTGCCCTCGCTGCCAAACTCATACGCACGGCTTCCTCAAATGGCACCGTCTTCTCCCGTGTAGCCATTACCTTCAGTCCCTCATCCACCACCGCGGCACAAGCCAAACTGTAATCCCCGACACAGCCATTTTGTCGCAACCTCGCAATCACTGCGCTGGCTACCTGCGCTGCTTCCAATACATTTACCCCGCACTTTTTCAATATCGTCAGGGCTGCCACTTCTTCGCGACCTATCGCTATCTTTTTTCTTTGTATCTTCGTTTTCATATATTCGTGTGCTTTTTGAAACCATAGCCAAATCGAAATGCTCTATCTATAAGCGACTAGGAGCTTTTCTCCGCGCGGAAAGTGCAAGACGATGCCATGGTATGGTTGATTTCGTTCATTTATCATTATAGATTGAGTTGCTGCATGTCAAAGGGTAAAAATAGGTATTTTTATCTTGACCAGCATTCAAAAAGCTGATAAAATCGCCTACGCGCGCGGGAACAGCTCGGCGTAAACAGAATAGGGAATCGCGCGCCATGCAAACCAACTCACTACACACCTTTATCCCCATCTATGAGCCACCGCCGAAGAGCATTTCAGCCGTAGCGGCAGCGTTTACCCTCAAGGGATTCAGCGAGATACCCAAGAGTTATCTCAAATCAGAGTGGCAAATAATACTCAGCGACAGCACCATAGAAAAATGGAGTCTACTCAGCGCCGACAAGGAGCACAAGTTTCTCAATACCCTGCAAGTACAACGTTGGGCACAGCAATGCTTGAAATGGTTACGGAGCGGGCTGGTCGACATTAAATTTGCCCCACTGCAAAACGGGCGCGAGTTTATTCTCTTTCAACAGGGCAACGATGTCACCGGTCGATTTGTGCCTGCTATGTTATCGGCAGAAGGCGTAGGAGCCACGCCTCACGGTGGGCTCTTTGAAGAGGCAGAGGCTATGACCAACGAACAGGCAGAGCGACAATACTCACGCTTCTACGCAGCATGGCAACATTCAGAGCAACTCAAGACCAGCGATAAGTTGCAAAATCAGCTGGAGTTTTTGGCCACTACGCACCCGGCAGAATGGGTATATATGCGGGCCTGCCAAATCTTTGTGCCCGATACCGAGGTGCAAGAAGATTACTTAAACACCCCACCCGGTTATACAGATACAGCGATATGGCAAGCGCTCTTCAACTTCCAAAAGGACGGAGTTAAAGGCGTCATCAACAAAATACTCAAATACAACGGCTGCATCCTGGCAGATAGCGTAGGTCTCGGTAAAACGTACGAGGCGCTTGCCGTTATCAAATACTTTGCCCGCAAAGGCGATAAAGTACTGGTGCTTGCACCCAAACGTTTGCGCGACAACTGGGCCTTATTTACCCTCAACGACAATCGAAATCCCTTTGCGGATGATCCGTTCCATTACGACCTGCTCAACCACACCGACATTAACCGAACAAGCGGAAAAAGCGGGGATATCGACCTATCTCACTTTCGGTGGGAGCATTTTGACCTCATCGTCATCGACGAGTCGCACAACTTCCGCAACAAAGGTTCTCGTTACCGGCGTTTGCTCGAGCAAGTCATCAATCGAGGCGCCAAAACTAAAATTCTTTTACTCACTGCCACCCCCGTCAATAACCGCGTTACAGATTTACGCAATCAAATCAACCTCATTGCCGGCGGCAAGGATGAGCACCTCACCCCCTACGGTATTGAAAGCATTACCGAAACCGCTCGCCAAGCGCAAAAAAAGTTTGCGGAATGGGCAAAGACCCCCGAGGCGGAGCGTGTACAGACCTCTCTTTTACATGTCTTGGGGCAAGATTATATTCACCTGTTAGACCTCCTCACCATCGCGCGCTCCCGTAAGCATATCGAGGCGCATTACAACAGCAGCTCCGCCGTTGCAATGTTCCCCAAACGACTCCCCCCCATCAACCTTTACCCCGATAGCGGGGACAACGGGTTCTTGCCTGTGCAGGCCATCAGTAAAACCCTGCAAAAGCTCCACATGGCGGTCTACAGGCCCCTCTATTATGTGCTCGAGCACCGCAAGGAAGCCTACCTGCAAAAATATAACCAGCAAATCGGCGCTAACCTGGAGTTCTCTCAAATTGACCGAGAAAAGAGTCTTTCCGCGCTCATGACCGTCAACCTCCTCAAGCGCATGGAAAGCTCGGTAGAGGCCTACGCCATCACCTTGGGCAAACAAATAGCCGCGACACAGGCCCAGCTTTACCTGCTCCACAACGCGCAGCATGTAGAATGGGATAACGATTTATCTGATGAAGACCTCGACGATGAAGACGACTTGCTGCTCGGTTCTGCAAAAATCAAGGTATCACTGCAAGATTTAGACAGCCACCGCCTGCGCCACGATTTGGAGGAAGACCTTTTCTATCTCAAAGAATTGCAAAAGCATATAGACCTTGTACGAAAAACGCAGGATTCTAAACTCAAGCAATTAAAAGACATCATTCACCGTAAAATGACGCAGCCGCTCAATCCCGGCAACAAAAAAGTCATTATCTTTACCGCCTTTGCAGATAGCGCTCTTTACTTGTTTGAAAAGCTCTCCCCCTGGCTGCTACAAGAACACGGGGTGCACACCGCCATGGTAAGCGGCGCCAAACGCAACCGCTGCACCCTTGCAAATATCCGTACCAATCAAGACTCCCTGCTCTCGGCCTTTTCTCCACGCGCTAAAAAGTTTGACCTTTCCCGCACCGGGGGGCAACAAATTGATGTACTCATTGCTACAGATTGTGTATCGGAGGGCCAAAACCTGCAAGATTGCGACTTCCTGATAAATGCGGACATTCATTGGAATCCGGTTCGCATCATCCAGCGTTTCGGGCGTATAGACCGTATCGGCAGCACTAACACCTGCATTCAAATGGTCAACATGTGGCCCATGGCAGAGCTAAACGAGTATATCAACCTAGAGCAACGCGTTAAGGCAAAAATGGACCTCCTCTCCACTTCTGCCACAGGCGATGACAACTTACTCAGTAAAGAAGCCCGGCAAGACATCGAGTTCCGTTCCCGTCAACTCCTGCGCCTTAAAGATGAGGTGATTAACCTAGAGGATGTCGCTGCAGATGCCTCTATCACCAACCTGAATTTCCAACAACACCGCAGCGACCTGCAAAACTTTTGTCTGGCATCGCCCGCCCATCGCCCCGACAAATGGCCATCTTACCTCGGAGCCGTTGCTGCGGCATCGGTCGGGGTTGCTGCAGGGGCGTTTTTTCTGCTCAAATCCCACGCTAAGCTTCAGGCAGACAAAGCCTATCCCTATGCGCCCTATTACCTCCTCTACGTGGCGGAGGACGGCACCGTGTGCCCGCATTTCCGCAATGTGCGAGACATGCTCGACCTCCTGCAATCTGTCACCCATGGCTCACGAGAGGAGAGCGAATCCTGCCGAGCGAGCTTTGCTCAAATCACCAAAAACGGTGCAGATATGGCACGCTACACCAAGCTGCTTTCTGCAGCCGTGCGCGAGTTGATGGGTGAGGAAAAAGCAAGTATAGGCCGCAGCGCCTTTGCTGCGGGTAAACCACTGCTGGGGCGTGGTCGCACGGCCCGTGGTGTGGACGATGTTGAAATTATTACCTGGCTTGCCGTTATACCATGATGCACCCACTCATCCGGCAAATGCTGCCCACCGCCATAGCTGATATCTTTGCCACAGTCAACAAAGAGGATATCGTTTCAAATTGTGCTTCAAAACGCGGTGAAGGTGTCTTGATTCTTGAGCAGGTAAAATCTGCCCGCTATACTTGCATTTATGATGCCATTTGGCCCGATATCCCGGAATCGGAAGATGCCGTTGCGCTGATGATTTTTTATGTGTGCTTGAACGCAGAGTGTACCACTCCCCGGCGCAACAGGATAACGGAGCTCTTACACCGTGGTTCCGGCAATCCATTGTTGTTGTTCATTCAACATAAAAATGACGTTTATTTATCTGCCCGCTTTGGCGAGCATTTTGTCAAAGTGTTATTGCCCGCGCAATTACCCCCAGACTTCGTGCAAGAGATGGATATTCGCCAAGGCTTTCCCGCCCATTTGCGCGCCCTTTATAACCGTTGGATATGTGCGCTCTATGCCCTTAACACAGCTACCGATAAACAGTTGCTGGCCATCGCCGGCAATATCAACTATTGCGCCCTCCCCACACCACAGCAAGCACAACAACACCATGCAGATGTTGCCGCGCTTTTGCAACAATTATCCGCCGTGCGTGCGCAGTTAAACGCTTGCCGACTTAATGCGAGCAAACGTGTCCCCCTCGGCAATTTGCGTCATTCTCTTATCAATCAGCTTATTAGTCTATTACCCCCTCAAAATGAAAACGCCTGAAAAACTTACGTTGAACTCTCCCGAGCTCCGGTCCCAGTCCCCCATCTCGGGTAACTTGGCTAAATTACAGCTACTCTTCCCCTCGGTCGTGCGTGAGGGAAAGGTAGATTTCGATGCCCTGCGTCAACTGCTCGGCAACGATGTTGCCAAAGAGGATGAACTCTTCGGCCTGCAATGGCACGGCAAAGCACGCGCCCGCCGTAATGCCCTCGTACCCTCCCTCGGCACGCTCCGCCCCTGTAAAGAAGAATCTAAAAACTGGGACTCCACCAAAAATCTCTATATCGAAGGTGATAATCTCGAGGTGCTCAAGCTCCTCCAAAAATCCTACGCCGGTAAGGTGAAAATGATTTATATCGACCCTCCCTATAATACCGGCAAAGAATTCGTCTACCCCGATGATTATCAAAACGGCATCCAAAATTATCTGAACCTGACCGGCCAGCAGGATAAATTCAAAGCCAATGCTGAAACCAGTGGCCGCTATCACACCGATTGGCTCAATATGATGTACCCCCGCCTTATGCTCGCCCGCGAGCTGCTGAGTGATGATGGCGTGATTTTTATTAGTATTGATGATCATGAAGATTGTAATTTACTACAGTGCTGCAATGAGATTTACGGAAGTAAAAATTTCATTGCTCAACTAATATGGCAAAGAGCATTTTCCCCGAAAAATGATGCAAGATATGTTTCTAACAGCCATGATTACATACTGATGTTTGCTAAGAATATAGAAACATTTAGGATTGGAAGATTAGAACGTACCGAAGAAGCAAACGCAAGATATTCCAATCCGGACAATGATCCCAGAGGAGTATGGATGTCAAGCGATATCTCCGTTAAAACATATAACGAAGAATGCGATTATCCAATTACGACTCCTTCAGGAAGAGTCGTAGAGCCTCCAGCAGGACGCTGCTGGAGGCTCTCGCAAAACGCGTTTTGCGAGAGACTCCGAGATGGGAGAATTTGGTTTGGACCCGATGGAGACGGAACGCCTCGAATCAAGAGATTCTTATCAGAACTACGTTTTGAAGGAATGGCTCCAACATCAATATTACTACATAAAGAAGTAGGGCATAGCCAGGAAGGTGCTCAAGAAGTTGTATCTTTATTTGAGAACAAAGGCGTATTTGATGGGCCCAAACCAGTTCGATTACTGGAACGACTAATAACACTCGCTAATCTTGAAGATGATTCTATAGTTGTAGATTTCTTTTCAGGCTCAGCCACAACAGCTCACGCTATACTCAAATATAACGCACAAAAAAATAAAAATTGCCGATTCATATTGACGCAAATGCCCGAATTTTGCGACAATGATTCAACAGCGGCGAAAGCCGGATATGTGAACATCTGCGAGATAGGCAAGGAGCGCATACGGCGAGCGGGAGAAAAGGTAAAGGCAGAAGCAGGGCTTGGCGGGCAGAATTTGGATATAGGATTCCGCGTATTTAAGCTGGACACCAGCAACGTGATGCCGTGGAGCACCGAGCCGGGGCAATTGAACCTGCAACTGGAGAACGAGAGCAACCTGCGGCCGGAGCGCACGAGCGAAGATATTTTCTACGAGGTACTGTTGAAACAAGGAATCGAGCTTACGGAAGACAGTCGCAGTAAAGAGATTGCGGGGCACACGGTGTATAGCTTGGGCTACGGCTTATATTATTGTTGCTTTGATGCGCACATCGGCACGGAAGCGCAAGAGCTGGCAGCAGACATCGCACGCTGGCATGAGGAAGAAGACCCCGACGGCAAGGACTGCGTGGTCTATGTGCGAGATAGTGCTTTTGACAGCAGCAACACCATGCAGGGGGTAAACGGAGATGAGGGGGATGCACGCAAAAAGAGTTTTTGTCAAACGCTGGATCAAAGCGGCATACTGAAAGTAAAAGCATTCTGAAGCCATGAGCAAGGTAAAGTTGCAATTTGAGGCAGATTTAGCGTACCAACACCGAGCCATCGAGGCGGTATGCAATTTGTTTGAAGGGCAAGGCCATGCCGTGAGCCCCTTCACCGTAATGCTGCCACCAAAGGAGGGGGAGCTGGGGCTGAGAGACACAGACCTGGGCACCGGCAACAAGCTGAGCCTTACAGATGAAGAGATATTGCAGAACCTGCAAAGTATACAAGAGCGCAACGGGCAAGTCATCTCAGAGGGAAAAAGCTACGTTGCCGAGCAAACCGTAGGCAAAAAGAAGAAAAGCGTGCTACGCGCCGCTTGGGATTTTACGGTAGAGATGGAAACCGGCACGGGCAAGACCTACGTTTACCTGCGCAGCATATACGAGCTGCACAAGCGCTACGGGTTCAGCAAGTTTATCATAGTAGTGCCGAGCATTGCGATTAAAGAGGGCGTATTCAAGAGCATCGAGTTGATGCGCGAACACTTCCGCACGCTGTATGACGGCGTAGCCATGCATGCCTGCTTGTACGACAGTGCCAAGATTGGAGAGGTATGCAACTATGCCCGCAGCAATAAGTTGGAGATTATGGTATGCACCATACAAGCCATAACCGCCATACAAAAAGAAGCCGAGCACAATGATACCCCCAAGCGCGGGGCGCAGCGTGTAATGTACACCGCCAACGAGAAAACAGGGGGCATGGAGCCCATTCATTACATACGCCAATGCCGCCCCATTGTTATTGTGGATGAGCCGCAAAACGTGGGCGAAAAGGGTGAGCTGAACGGCATTGCCCTGCTGGAGCCCTTGTGTACCTTGCGCTACTCTGCCACCCACCGCAACCTGTGCCACCCGCTTTACATCCTGAACCCCGTAGAGGCGAGCAACCAAAAGCTGGTAAAACACATTGAGGTAGCAGGTTGCACCATCAGCAAAAACACAAGCGGGTTAGCCTATATTAAGGTGCTGAAGGTAGGTGAGAAAAAGGGAGAAACCTATGCCAAACTAAGATTGTTGCAAGATTTGCAAGGAAAAAGCAAAGATATGGAAGTACACGTGGGTGACAACTTGGACCTTGTAACCCGGAACGAGATATACACCGGTATCGTCGTACAACGGATACAGGAGAACGGCGTGCTCTTTTCGCCCGAGAGTATCGGGGTCATCGGCACGGGAGAGGACAACACCGGCAGCGACAACGCCGCGATAGTGGAGCAAATGATACGAGAGACCATCAAAAAGCATCTTGAGAGGGCAGCTCTTTTACGCCCCAAGGGTATTAAGGTGCTGAGTCTGTTCTTTTTGGACAGCGTATCAAACTACCGTGAGTATGATGAAAACGGGCGGAAGCCCGGTCGGTATGCCGAGATTTTTGAAAGAGAGTTCAATAAATGGTCAAGCTTGCCTCAATACCGCAGCTTATGGGCAGACGGTGCGCCGCCCGCAGCCGATACCGTGCACGACGGGTATTTCTCCATCGATAAAAAAGGCAAGAAAGAGATTTGGACGAACACCAAAGAGAACGACCGCAGCGATGCGGCCAAGCGCGCTTACGAGCTGATTATGCGCGACAAGGAGCGATTATTAAGTTTGGATGAGCCCTTGCAATTCATCTTTTCTCACACAGCCTTGCGAGAGGGCTGGGATAATCCGAATGTGTTTCAGGTGTGTGTGTTGAGGTCGGATTTTGAGACCGCGAGTGAAATATCGCGCCGTCAAATCATTGGTCGAGGGCTGCGAATATGCGTGGATAAACACGGCCGACGCGTGAGGGAGGAAGGAGTCAATACCCTGACGATTGTTGCCAAAGAGCATTTCGAAGAGTTTGCCGAAAAATTACAACATGAATATGAGGAAGACGGCATGAAGTTCGGCGTTGTTACGCCGCAGCTATTGGGGGCCGTTACCCTGCCCACCCGCCAAGGAGAAGAAGAATTACTGGGGCAAGAACGCGGCAAAATGGTATTGGCAAGCTGCACAGCTGCCGGCATTATTGATGCACAAGGTAAACTGAGTGATACAGCCAACCAACAGTTACAGGAAGGAACCTTTATACTACCCGATAGCTGTTTGGATGCTGTACCCGAAGAACAACGGCCCGCCATGCAACACGCGCTGTTGCATGTGCTGACAGAAGCCACACGCAAGGTATCAGTTACCGATGCGAACAAGCGCCATGAGTTGAAAGTTCGCGATAAATGGAGGGATAACGCGCATTTCCTGGCCTTGTGGGAGCGCATTAAAACTCGCACCATTTTCGAGGTGAAGTTCAGTACGGAAACATTGATACGACGTGTGGTCAACAACGTGCAGCAAGATTTACTGAATATACCGCCGGTGTTGCTCTGCATGGGTATAGCGGGCATCACTTACAGAAACGGCGGCATCAGCACAGAGCTGAAAGGCACCAAGCACACCGTGATTGACACCTCGAACAACCCCGTGCCGGACATCGTATCGGAAATAGTGGACAAGACGGAGCTGACCCGCCGCACGGTAGTGCGCATATTGCGTAGTTTGCCCGAGCCGGTATTGAACAAAGTACGCGATAACTGTGCCGAGTTCTTGCGCCGAATCATCAGAGGCATACAACGAGAGCTGGAAGCCCTGATGGTAGACGGCATTTGCTACCGCCCCGTCATTATAGGTGAACGAGAGTATGGCAAACAGCTCTTCCTGACACCGCAGCAGGTGGGTGACATAAAAAATGTGATTGCCACCTCAGAAAAATGCCTCACCGAGCAAATTGTTTGCGACTCGGGCTCAAAACCCGAACGCAACTTTGCGCGTGATGCAGACTTGGATGAGAGCGTAAAGTTCTATATCAAATTGCCCGACAGTTTCACCATACCCACACCGCTGGGTAAATACAACCCCGACTGGGCTATGGTTAAACACGAAGACGGCCAAGACATTCTCTACTTCGTTGTAGAAACCAAAGGCAGCAACCTTTCCGTCGATTTACGAACAAAAGAAGACCTCAAGATTCAATGTGCACGCGCTCACTTCAAGGCACTTGCCCGACAAACGCACAACCCCATCAAGTTCTGTGGCCCGGTCTCCAAGCTGATTGATATCCATTGATTCAACATTAAACATTCAAGCGGCCTCAGGATTGCTCCTGAGACCGCTTTTCTCCTCTTGTCTTATGAACGATTTTCTTGCAGTATCACGATAGTGGGCTTACTCGGAGAGGTAAGCGGCTACACCTTCGTGAGAGGCTGTCATGGCCTTGTCACCCTTCTGCCAGCCGAGGGGGCATACCTCGCCATACTGTTCGAAGTGCTGCAGAGCGTCGACAATGCGGATGGCCTCGTCGATGCTGCGACCCAGCGGCATGTCATTTACCAGACTGTGGCGCACAACGCCTTCTTTGTCAATAAGGAACAAGCCGCGGTAGGCTACTTTATCGCCATCCTCTGCCAATACATCGTAGGCTGCGGCAATCTCTTTATTGATGTCGGCGACAAGTGGGTAAGTTACCCCCTGAATACCGCCTTGGTTGCGCGGGGTGTTGGTCCAGGCCCAGTGGCAGAACTCGCTGTCGGTGGAGCAACCGACAACTGCCGTGTCGCGTTTCTCGAACTCAGCCAAGGCATTCTGGAAGCCGATCAGCTCTGTGGGGCATACAAAGGTGAAGTCCTTGGGGTAGAAGAACAAGACCACGTACTTGTTGCCCTTGTATTGCTCGAGGCTGAAGTTGCTCTCGATGTTGCCGTTTACTACTGCGTTCGCGCTGAACTCCGGTGCTTTTTTTCCTACTAACATAATGGTGTGTTTTCTATTTTGTTTTGGTTGATTTTTCACTTGTTGAGCTTGTGGCTCGCTTTGCTGCGCACAAATTACCACTTTTCCTATCACAATGCAAGACTTTTCTTAGAATATTTCTAAAAAAAGTTTGTCTTTTCTAAATAAGAAGCTTCTCGTTTAGAATTTTCAGTAAAAAGAGGAGAAAAAGATGGAAGAAATGAGGAAAAGATAGAGATTACGGACACATAAAAGGCTTGCGGAAGGGTAAAAAGGGTTTTATAATAAAGCTATGGCGACGGTAGACGTATCACTCGGGGAGAAATCGTATCAGGTGCACGTAGCGAATGGGGCACTTGATAGGGTGGGGTATTTATGCGAACGTCTGAGGATGAGCGGCAAGGCCGCCATAATAACGGACAGCAACGTATGCCCGCTGTACGCAGAACGATTGGTACAAAGTCTGCAAGATGCAGAGTATGAACACAGCCTACACGTATTTGAGGCCGGAGAACAGAGCAAGAATCTGAGTACGGTAGAGACACTGGTCAACGAAATGGTGGCAGAAGGTCACGACCGCAGCAGTTTCGTCATAGCCCTGGGCGGTGGCGTAGTAGGAGATATGGCAGGCTTTATTGCCTCTATCTACTACCGAGGCATACCCTTTATACAGGTACCGACAACCGTGATGGCACAGGTAGACAGCTCGGTAGGCGGGAAAACAGCAGTCGATATAAGCGCCGGCAAAAACCTGATAGGCGCATTTTATCAGCCCAAGATGGTAGTGGCCGACCCCACTACCCTGCTTTCCTTATCACCGCGGGTTATCCGCGAAGGCATGGCCGAAATGGTGAAGCACGCCGCTATACGCGCCCCACGCATGTTGCAAGCCCTGCAACGCCTCGCCGATGAAATTGATTTAGGATTTTCGCTGAACACCATCGAGCATCTGCCGACACTTATAGCCGAAAACATCGAGATAAAAGCCCGCATTGTTGAGGCCGACGAGAAAGAAACGAAGGGAGTACGAGCCTACCTGAATTTCGGGCACACGTTGGGGCACGGCATAGAGGCCAGTGTGCCGTACGGAGAACTTTTGCACGGCGAGGTGGTAAGCTTGGGTATACGCGCCGCCCTCTATCTTTCTGCCAAATACGGCAAAATCAGCCCGGGCGAAAGCAAAGAGATATTGCGCACCCTGAGAGTTCTGGAGCTGCCGCTGGAGTTACCACCCCGCATCGACATCGAAACCGCTTTGGACAAAACGGCAAAGGACAAAAAGTTCTGCTCGGGCAGCATACGATTTGTCCTGTTGAATAGCCTTGGACACCCCGTCTTGAGCGAAGACGTAACAGCTCAAGATTTGAAAGACGCACTACTTCACCTCACCACACCGGTACAAGAATACTAAACACCTGAACTTTATGACAGACCCGCGAACAACACAACTGGCACAGGCTCTGGTAAGCCACTCTTGCAAGCTTAAACCCGGCGAACATATTTTGCTTGATTTGTATGATGCCCCCGAAGAGGTGGGCATAGAGCTGATTCGCGCCGTGCGCGCGGTCGGTGCCATCCCCCACATCCGCGAGCATAACAGCCGCATAGTGCGAGAGATGCTTGCAGGGGCAACCGAGGCACAATATGAGTCCATAGCAGACCTCGAACTTGCCGAGATGCAAGCCATGAATGCCTACATAGCTATACGCGGTAGCCGCAACACCTTTGAAAACTCCGGCATGAACCCCGAGAATATGAAACTGGCCATGAAGCACATGCGCAAGGTTCACAACCAACGTGTCTGCAAGACCAAGTGGTGTGTACTGCGCTGGCCCACCCCCTCTATGGCACAAGGCGCCGGTATGAGCACCGAAAGCTTCGAGGACTTCTACTTCCGCTGCTGTTTGGCCGACTACGATGCCCTGCGCAAAGCCATGGACAAATTAGCCGAGCGCATGATGAAGACGGACAAGGTGCACATTATCGGCCCGGGCACTGATCTTACCTTCAGCATCAAAGGCATGCCGGCCATTCCCTGCGCGGGAGAGATGAACATACCCGATGGCGAGGTATTCACCGCCCCGGTGCTCGACAGCGTAAACGGAACCATCTACTACACAGCCCCCACGGTGTACCAGGGCATACCCTTTGACGGCATTCGCCTTACCTTTGAGAACGGCAAGATTATTGAGGCTCACTGCAACGGCAAGGATGAGCAGCTCAACAAGATACTCGACTCTGATGCAGGCGCCCGTTTCATCGGTGAGTTTGCTCTGGGGGTCAACCCCTACATTCTTAAGCCCATGTACGATATTCTCTTCGACGAGAAGATTGCCGGGTCTTTCCACTTCACCCCGGGGCAGGCATACGAGAATTGCGACAACACCAACCGCTCTCAAGTACACTGGGATATGGTGTGCATTCAAAGAGAAGAATACGGTGGCGGCGAAATCTGGTTCGACGACGAGCTCATCCGCAAAGACGGTATCTTTACCGACCCCGAGCTGGCCATCCTTAACCCTGCAACCGAGTAATTACTATGAAAGATCCGCGTTTCAAACAACTTGCGCTTCAGGTAGTCAACTATGCCGTGCGCGTACAACCCGGCGAGCATGTTAACCTGCGCATGCAGGATATACCGGATGCCATGGTGGTAGAGCTTATTCGTGCCGTGAGAGAAGCCGGCGGCCACCCGCATTTGGATATATCGCACGCCGTGCTCAACAAAGAAATACAAATGGGAGCCACGGATGAGCAGTTCCGCATGGATGGTGCTTACCGCTTACGCCGCGCCGAGGAGATGCAAGTGCATATCTGCTTCTATGCGGATTACAACAGCTTCGAGTCATCCGACGTACCGGCTGAAAAAATGGCCATGATCAGCAAGTATTTCAAATCTGCCAGCGATGTTATTTGCAACAAACGCAAGTGGACCATTCTGGCATGGCCTACTCCCTCCATGGCGCAGGCTGCCGGTATGAACACCGAGGAGTTTGAGGACTTCTACTTCCGCTGCTGTTTGGCAGATTACGCCAAGCTTAAGGAGGGCATGCTCAAACTCAAAGCCATGATGGAAGCAACGGATGAGGTGCGCATAGTGGGCCCCGGAACCGATTTAACATTCAGCATCAAAGGCATACCTGCCATTGTATGTGCAGGCGACTGCAATATACCCGATGGCGAGGTATACACGGCACCGGTTAAGGACAGCATTAACGGCACCCTGGCCTACAACGCCCCCACCATTTACCATGGCGTACCTTTCGATGGCGTCAAATTCCGATTCGAGAACGGCAAGATTGTCGAGGCCCACTGCAACGGCAACGACGAAGCCCTCAACAAGATACTTGACACAGATGAAGGCGCTCGCTATATCGGCGAGTTTGCCATAGGCGTTAACCCGTATGTGCTGCATCCCATGCGCGATATTCTCTTCGACGAGAAGATTGCGGGCTCATTCCACATGACCCCGGGCCAGTGCTACGATGAAGCCCCCAACGGCAACAAGTCGTCCATCCACTGGGATCTCGTCTGCATTCAGCGAGAAGACTACGGTGGCGGTGAAATCTATTTCGACGGCAAGTTGATACGCAAGAACGGTATATTTGTGGCCCCCGAGCTTGCGGTACTTAACCCCGTCTATTCATAATTTCATGTCGAAAAACACTCCGGTTTCTCGAATTGTTTCGCACATACGCAAGCACAAGCGATTTTGGGCATCGGCTTGTGTAGCCATGCTGTTGAGCATGTGTTGTGTCAAACACTTCGGGAACCTGGGTGCCTCGACCATCGAAAAGGAAGCCATCAGCGTTACCGGCGAAACGATTAACGCGATGGGGCCACTCAAAATCGCCTTCATATCCGATATTCACAATAACGCCGGCCTTTTTGAGCAGGCTATTGTCATTATTGAACAAGAAAAGCCGGACCTCATCATCTTTGGTGGTGATTTAATACTCACCAACGAGCGATTCATGAGGACAAAATGGGCCGTCAATGGTTTTAAACGACTGCAAGCCATAGCCCCCGTCTACGCTGTACTCGGTAATCAAGATTACGAAAAACTGACAGATGTAGAACGTGTTCTCAGCACGGCCGGTGTTACCCTGCTGCGAAATAATGCCGTAGAATGGACAACCCCGGCCGGCAAAGAAATAATGATTGTGGGACTGGGTGACTATAACGAGGGAGATGAAGCCCCCGAGCAATGCTTATCCCCTCAAGGCATGGAGAATAAACCCGTACTTTTGCTTTCTCACGACCCCGAAAGCCGCTGGTTGTTGAGAGAATACGATTGGGATTTCATGCTTTCGGGGCACACGCACGGAGGGCAACTGGGTATACCTTTTACCGGCAAATGCATCAGTTTCCGCTCGTCCATGCCCGCCGGATTATATGATTTTGACGGGGGGCGCAAGATTTACGTCACCCGAGGAATCGGCTCTATTCTCGGAATGCGCTTTTTCTGCACGCCCGAGGTGACCATTATCAACATACCCGGGAGTTGAGTTTATTGTTACTCTTCTTCGGTGGTGGTCTTTTGCTCTTCTTTGGCTTTTTGGAGCGCGGGGTCCTCGCCCAACTTTGCCATATCGGCTTGCAGCACATTGCATGCCCAAACGATATAGACAACAGTCAACACGATGCCTGCTAGGTTGACGATTCTGCTCAAAAAGCGTTCATTGAAAACAAGAGACAACAGGAAAACACCACCGGCGGCCCCTACGGCAACAGCCGCCCACAACAGAGCACCCTTGATGTCAAAATCGTTAAATAATATGCTGATAACGGCAGGAAAACCACCCAACAAGGCAGCAGCACCAACACTATCCCAACGACTGAATGAATTATGCTCTTCGACTGCCTTATCTGCCATAACGGGGGGATTATAAAGCTTAACCGAAAAAAATGCAATAAAAATAACGGAGTATGAGATAGAACACGGATAAAAACTAACATCATTACACGCGTCATTTATCTTTTTGCTGCTTGACGAAAGATGGCATCTCTGCTAGGATTATGGGGCGTGAAGAGACTTCTTACAGCCATTCTGCTTATGCTCGGCAGCGTTATGTTACTGAGCCAGTGCAGCCGTGAAGATACGGACAGCAAAGTGATACGTATCGGGTGTTTCCCGAATGTAACACACGTGCAAGGATTGGTGGCTCGCAATATGTGGCGACATAAAAGCTGTAACGGCAAAGGATGGTTTGAAAATGAAGTACCCGGCTATACCGAAGAATGGTACACGTTCAACGCAGGGCCTACCGCCATGGAGGCAATCTTCGGCAAAACGGTAGACGTGACCTATGTAGGCCCCAGCCCGGCACTGAATGCCTATGCAGTATCGGCCGGGCGCGAGGTACGCGTGCTGGCAGGTGCCGTCAACGGCGGTGCTGCTCTCATGGTACCCAATGGTTCCGCCCTCTCAACAGCCGCAGATTTTAAGGGAAAAAGCATCGCAACGCCCCAGCTCGGCAACACACAAGACGTATCGTGCCGAGCCTGGTTGATTCGCCATGGTTTGAATTGTCCGTTGGAAGGTGGGGGCGATTGCCGGGTAGCCCCTACACCCAACGCCATGCAACTGCAAATGATGACGCAAGGCGAAGTAGACGCCTGCTGGACCGTAGAGCCTTGGGTAACCCGACTCGAACAAAAAGCCGGGGCAAGAGTATTGGTAAACGAACCGGATGTCGTCACCACAGTATTAGTTTCCCGAGTAGGGTGGCTCAAGCATCATCCGCAAGCGGCTCAACAAGTAACGGCCGCCCATGCCAAGTTGACCAAGTGGATAATGGAGCACCCCGAAGAGGCGCAACGACATGTGGTAGATGAGTTGATGCACCTTACCCAATCCGACGAAAAAGAGCGCGCAGAACTCGAGAGCATTGTCAAGCGGGCTTGGACTCGCATGACTCTGACTAACACTTTAGATATCGCAGGATTAGAGCAATTTGTAAAAGACGGGCAAAGTACCGGCCTGCTGGACCGCGTGCCCCCCATACAAAACATGCTCTATACCCCCGAACCACAAGCATCAACAACCGCTCATTGAAAACATGAGAGAAAAAACACACCAGGAAATACAAGAGTTCCCCACCGCTAAACTGAGTGTGGAGCACGTATTCAAGACCTTTAAAACGAAAACCCGCACCGTACAGGCGCTCGAGGATGCATCGTTGACCATCAATGAAGGTGAGTTTGTATGCTTTGTGGGGCCCAGCGGTTGCGGCAAATCGACCCTACTCAATATTATCGCCGGCTTGGAAAAACCCGACCAAGGCAAAGCTCTAATCGACAATGTACCCATTACCGGTCCCGGCCGAGACCGCATGATGATGTTTCAAGAGCATGCGCTGTTCCCCTGGTTGGATGTCATCGGCAATGTCATGTTCGGGCTCAAACAAAAACCGAACCTCAACAATAAAGAACGATTGGAGGTAGCCAAGTATTATCTCTACTTGGTCAAGATGGACAAATTTGCCCACGCCAACATACACGAGCTGTCGGGAGGCATGCGCCAACGCGTCGCCTTGGCGCGCTCTTTGGCCCCGAACCCGAAAATACTCTTGATGGACGAGCCGTTCTCGGCGCTGGATGCCATGACACGCGAGCAGCTCTATGGCGATATTCAAGACATTTGGGAAAAGCGAAAAAAGACTATTGTCTTTGTAACCCACAACGTGCGCGAGGCTGTTTGCTTGGGTGACCGCGTTGTCTTGTTCTCACCGCATCCCGGCCGCGTACGCCGAGAGTTCAAAGTAGATTTACCCCGCCCACGCAACATCAACAGCCACGATTTGGCAGATATTGCCCGAGACATTACCGCCGAGCTCAAGGGCTATCAAAACGCAGAAGAATCCGATTAAGCCCCGCCATGAAACGATTTCTCACCACTTTACTCTTCTTTGTCGCCCTTATTCTGATATGGGCGTTACTCACCGGAGACTTGCTCTTTATGGGCATAGGCCCGTCTGAGCCGGTATGGAACCCCTATGTATTACCGCCGCCAAGCGTAGTCGGACAATACCTGTGGGATAACATCCTTAATTTCAAGATACTTGCAGCCATGTGGGTAACAATCAAGCGACTGATGATTGGTTACACCATAGGGTTGATATTGGGTGTGCCACTGGGTATGTTGGCAGCCAGATTTCGCGGAGTAAACGATACCCTGGGCGTACTGGCCTTGGGATTGCAAGCCCTGCCGAGTGTATGTTGGGTGCCGTTGGCCTGCATATGGTTCGGGCAATCAGAGGCAGCGCTTTTGTTTGTAGTAATCATGGGCACCCTGTGGAGCGTGCTTCTCTCTACCCAAAACGGCATGAAAAACGTGCCTCCCATCTATGCGCGAGCAGCACGCACCATGGGTAGCGGGCACTTTCACACGTTGATTTTCGTAACCCTACCGGCATCTGCCCCGTTTGTAGTGAGTGGCATGAAGCAAGGTTGGGCATTTGCCTGGCGCTCCCTCATGGCAGCCGAGATTTACGTGGCAGTTGTAGGAGGCTTCGGTATAGGGCAGTATCTGCACTTCGGGCGCGAGCTGCAACGCATGTACCAGGTTATCGGTATCATGTTTATCATTATATTAGTGGGCCTGCTGGCCGACAAATTGATATTCTCCCCGGTAGAATCTTGGTTGCACCGTCGCTGGGGTACCAACAAAGAATAAGAACATGAAGAGTTGGATAAACGAGTTAAAGGCTCTACTGGGTGACTGCGTGAGCACCGAACCCGATGTTTTACAGGAACACGCCACCGATAAATGGCATGCTGCCGCCCTGCCCGATGCCGTGGTCTTGGCGCGCAGTGCGGAGCAAGTTGCTGCAGCCGTTACATTTGCTGCACAGCATAACCTCCCCATAACTGCACGCGGTGCCGGGGTGGGGTATGTTGGCGGGTGCGTGCCCGTGCAAGGCGGTATCGTTATCTCCACCGCCCTCATGCAACGCATTATCGAGGTAAACCCGGCCGATGGTGTGGCTGTGGTTGAGGCGGGTGTGCTAACCGCCGATTTACAAGAAGCGTGCCTGAAACAAGGTTGGTTTTACCCGCCGGACCCCGCCTCTCGCAAGGAGTCGAGCATAGGCGGCAATATCGCCACCAATGCGGGAGGGCCCCGTTGTCTCAAGTACGGAGTAACGCGCGCCTATGTGCTTGGTTTGCAAGTAGTGCTGGCAGATGGACGCGTACTCAACTGTGGTGGCAGAACCCACAAGAATAAGCAAGGATTTGATTTAGTGGGGCTTTTCTGCGGCAGCGAAGGCATGTTGGGTATCATCACCCAAGCAACCCTGCGCATCATCCCCGCCCCGCAGGCGAGAGCTGCCCTGCATGCCAGTTTCCCGCAATTCGCACTGGCTGCAGCTGCGGTGCAAAATATCTTGCAGGGAGGCCACCTGCCCGCAGCCATAGAAATTACGGATGCTTTTACCCTTGCCGCAGCGCGCAATCACTTGGGCCCGGGGATTTTTCCGGCCGATGCCCAAGGGCATATTATTGTGGAAATAGACGGCCGAGCAGACGCAGTAGCCTCCGAATTGACTGACATTGAACGCATATTGAACAAAACCGGAGCCACACAAGTGATAACGGCGCGCACCGAGGCCGAGGTGGAATCCATTTGGCAATTAAGGCGTGAGTTTTCCTATAGTCTCAAAGCAACCGGGCTCACCAAGTTGAATGAGGACATCGTTATACCACGCTCGGCCTTGGTAGAACTGGTAGAGTTCTGCGAAAGCATGCAGCGAGAAACCGGCATACCCGTGGCTTGCTTCGGGCACTCAGGAGACGGCAACATTCACACCAACGTGATGGTGCTGAAAGACAGCAATGGCAACGATATGCGCCCCCCGGCAGATGCTTTGGTGAATCGTCTTTTCGATTGGGTCATGGCTCATGGCGGCAGCATCACCGGAGAACACGGCATCGGTTTGGCAAAAGCCCCGTGGTTTGCCCGTGCAGTAGGGGCCGAAGCGATAGCCGTACACCGGGCACTCAAAGCTGCGCTCGACCCGCATGGACTGCTCAACCCCGGTAAAATGGGGCTTTGATTAGCCTTTTCTTCGCAAGCAAAGGAAAAACGCTTTTAACAAACAAGCGTATACCGAGCGCCGCCTAATCTTAATCTTAACCTTACCTTGCCCCAAGGTATTGGCTTTGAGTAATTTTATAGTTTTCAAACCGATAAGCGCCGGCAATATCGAGGCAAATCTCAGGCGGAATGTACCCAAACGGAGGCTATAATCCACCCCATCGAGCATGTAGCGCTCGGCACGGTTCAACCACGTAGCCGGCGAGGAACACAGATAATGGCGACCACGGGCCGCGTCTTCCTCCATATCCCTCAATATGTTTATAAGTTGCAACCCCTGCCCGTAGCGGATACCCGCACGAGCCATAATCTCGCGGCGTTCGGCATCGCAAAAACGCTCGCCCATGGCAGTATAACCCAAGTGGGTCCAAAACTCCCCAACACAGCCGGCAACGTTGTAGGTATAACAGCGCGTTTCGTCGTCATTCTGCACCGTATCTTGCACAGTAAAAGCAGTTAAATCCCACAACTGGCCATTTATGATTGTAGACAACACCTTGCGGATAAGAGCAGCTTGCTCGGCATCAAACGAAGCTAAGACTTGCAAAAGATTACCGAACGCGCACAATAGAGTGCGTTCTCCCTCATGCGCAAGTCCCGGTGCAATATCGCGCGTCAGCACTTGCAATAGAGCAGCATCGGGGGTACCGGCAACGGCCTCCCCCATGCGGGCCAAAACGGCTTTTCTTTCTTCAACGGGCGCGGAGACTGTGTCGGCAACGCTATCCGTAGCACGAGCCAGCATGTACCCCAATGCAACAGCCGGTCGCATTTGCCGAGGCAAAAAGCGAATAGTGAGATAAAACGAACGCGATACCGCCTTGAGCAGCTCTCCTGTAACATCGGTTGCTTGCGTCATTACACAGGCATTATGCAGCAAATCCCTCTCACTGGCAAGGTTATTTTGCAAATCAATACCATATTTACACTGTAAAACACACAGTTTAGACTTGCAAAAGACACGGCATTGGTGTAGAGTTTCCCGGCCGTTCGGGTTCGGGTGGTCGCTGTATTTCATATATAGAGGAAAGTCCGGACATCATAAGGCAGCGTGTCCTCTGAAAAGGGGAGACACCCGGAGCCAATGCCGGGTGGACGGAAAGTGCCACAGAAAACAAACCGCCCATAAGGGTAAGGGTGAAAAGGTGGGGTAAGAGCCCACCGCTCCGAAGGTAACGACGGAGGCACGGAAAACCCCGCGCGATGCAAGACGAACAGGGGAAGGGTCGCCTGCCCGCTCAGAATCCCCGGGTATTAGTTGCACCCTGCTATAAACGCAGGGCACGCCCACACGGACGTGAGAAAAATGGCCACACAGCCTGCAAGGGTGGACAGAATCCGGCTTACAGAACCCGAACGGCACCCCCCGAATTATCAAAAATAAGCAACGTACACGCTTTGAGCTTGAAAAAGCAGCGTAAAGCTGGTAGTATCTGCCCCCGTGAAGGTAATTGTTGTAACAGGAGGCATAGCCTCGGGCAAATCCACCGTTGTTGAGATGCTTACCGAGATAGGTGGCAGAGGTGTAGAAGTGTTTGACTGTGATAAAGCAGTGGAAACGTTGCAAGAAACCGGCAGACTCTCTCGAGACCTTGTAACGGCATTCGGAGAAAACGCACTCAACGCAAACGGCTCCGTCAACAAGGATTTATTGCGAGACATAGTGCGCAATGACCCCGATGGCCGCCGTAAACTCAATGAAGTTGTGCACCCCAAAATTGCACAAATGTGCCACGATGCACAGGTAGCAGCACGTAACAGCGAAGCCGTGCATACCTTTATCATTGATATTCCTCTGTATTTTGAGAGTCCGGTCGAGTTTAAAGCCGACCGCGTGTGCTTGGCTGCCACCACCCCCGAAACGCAAATACGCCGCATAATGGAGCGCGATGGTTTCAGCAGAGATGAAGCAGAAGCCATGATTGCAGCGCAAATGCCCACGCAGGAGAAGATTGACAAATCCGCCACTGTCTTCTGGAATGAGGGGTCTAAGGAAATCTTGCGTGCACAAGTACAGTACTTCTTCACGTCTGAACTGGCAAAAGATGCCGAAGCGGTGCAAGCACACACCACCATTATCGACATCAACCAGCTTCGTGCGCTCCCCCTTAACGAGTTGCAAAAAACAGCCCTCGGCTCGCTCAAACAAAGCACCGCCGGACTTACCCGCCCCGAAATCGTATTGGAACTCGCGAAAGCCTATGCCAAGCTCGGTAATCAGGTGTACGTTACCGGTGTGCTCGATTTCACAAGAGATGGCAATGTGCTGCTGCGTGACGAGCAACGTAGTTTCCGCCACGCTAAAGACGACATCTTAATCATGCCCGAAGCCATACGTCGCTACAACTTGCGCCCGGGCAATAAGATAAAGGTACGTTTGTCGCAAGAACAAAGCAACAAAGCAAACCGCAATCTGAGAGCCTCCGAAGTTATTGAAATTGAGGGCATACTGGCCAAACAATTCACGCAATTCAAAGACTTCGACCAGCTCACTCCGCTTTTCCCCAGAGAGCGACTGATGCTGGAATGCCCCGAGCTCAAACTTCCCGCCATGCGTGTACTCGATTTGATTACACCGCTGGGCATGGGACAAAGAGCCCTTATTGTTGCCCCGCCTCGCGGTGGCAAGACAGTATTGCTCAAAGGCATGGCAAAATCCATTCGCGCCAATTATCCCGATGCCGAGCTGTTGATACTCTTGCTGGATGAACGTCCCGAAGAGGTAACGGATTTTGAGGAATCGGTGGACGCCCCGGTATACGCCTCCACGTTCGATGAGCCCTCTAAGCGCCATGCTCAACTCAGCGACTTTGTGCTCGAGCGAGCCCGTCGTTTGGTGGAACAGGGTAAGAACGTTATCATCATGCTCGACTCCCTCACCCGCCTTTCTCGCGGGTACAATGCCAACCAAGTCGGCGGGCGCATCATGTCCGGTGGCCTCGGCTCCAATGCGTTGGAGCGCCCCCGCAAATTCTTCGGCGCTGCACGTAATGTGGAAGAGGGGGGCAGCCTTACCATTATTGCAACGTGTTTGGTCGATACAGAGTCTCGTATGGATGAAATCATCTTCGAGGAATTTAAGGGCACGGGTAACATGGAGATTCGCTTAGACCGCGAGCTGTCCGAGCGCCGTATCTACCCCGCTATCTCCATTGCACAAAGCGGCACTCGCAATGACGACCGTCTCTACCACCCCGACGAGTTCACCCGCATTCAGCAGTTGCGCCGCCAGTTAGCATCCATGCCCGGGTGGGAAGCCCTCGAAACACTGCTCAAAAACATTAAGCGCACCCAAAATAATGCAGAGTTGCTGATAAGCGGCATTAAGTAAAATAGCGCAAGATAGAGTTTACTCTACCCCCCGACAGACGCTATCTGCCGGGGGGTTTTCGTGTTAAAATCAGCATAAAGAAGCGAAAGATACTTGAAAAGCAACGACAAAAGTGCTAGAATAGCTGTAGAGCCTATACAGGCAACAATTTCACAACGCTATTATACTATGTCACTCGAATCATTCTTCAATCCGAAGAGCATTGCCGTAGTCGGCGTATCTGCCGACCCCTCGAAACTGGGCGCCGTTGTATTCAACAACATCATTGCTGCTGACTATAAGGGCAACCTTTACGGTGTAAACCCCAAGATGGCCGGCCAAGAACTGTGCGGCAAGCCCTGCTACGCCAGTGTCGACACCCTGCCCGAGCCGATGGACCTTGTAGTCATCCTCGTACCTGCTCGATTCACTGAGCCTGTTGTGGACGCCTGCATAGCTAATGGCACCAAGAACATCTCCATCATCACTGCCGGTTTTGCCGAGGTTGGTGAAAAGGAGCTCGAGAAACGCATTGCTCAGAAGTGCCTTGACAACGGCATCAACCTGCTTGGTCCGAACTGCCTTGGCCACATCTCCACTTTCGACAACGTAAATGCCTCTTTCGCTGATGGTTTCCCTGCCCGCGGCAACGTTGCTTTCGTTTCTCAGTCCGGCGCATACTGCTCTGCCATCATGGACTGGGCTGCCGGTAAAGGCATCGGTTTCTCTCACTTCATCTCCATCGGCAACAAAGCCGTTATGGGTGAAGATGCCCTGCTTGCCGCCCTTAAGGACGACCCCAACACCAACGCTTTCGTATTCTATCTTGAGTCTCTCAAGAACGGCAAGGAGTTCCTCAAAGTTATTAAGGAGGTATCCGACACCAAGCCCTGCGTGATTATGGAGCCCGGCAAGAGCGCCAAAGCTCAGGCAGCCTCACTTTCTCACACCGGCTCACTTGCCCCGAACTACCGCGTGCTCGAGATGGCACTTCAGGGTGCCGGTGCCATTCAGGCCTATAACGACCGCGAGCTCTTCGGCCTGCTTGAGGTACTGCAATACTGCAACCACAACCAGTTCGACGGTCAGGTAGCCGTACTCACCAATGCCGGTGGCGTGGGCGTACTTACCTCCGACCTTTGCGAAGAAGCCGGTTTGGACCTTGCCCGCCCGAGCGAAAAGACCATTGAGGCGCTGCGTGCCGTACTCACCCCCGAAGCCTCCCTCGGCAACCCCATCGACGTAGTGGGCGATGCCAAGGCCGACCGCTACGAAGCAGCCCTCAAGGTACTTTGCGAGAGCGGCGAGTACAAGAACATTCTCGTACTTCTCACCCCGCAGCGTGTAACCGATTGCCCCGGCACCGCCGAAGCAGTCATCAAGCTGGCACCGCAGTACCCCGACGTCAACATCTACTGCTCTTTCGTGGGTGGAGCCCGTGTAGACGAAGGTCGCGTACTTCTCGACAAGGCCAAGATTCTCAACTACGAATATCCGGCCGACATCGTTCGCTTGCTGGGTCTGCTCAAGGCTCAGATGGCATTCCGCGGCAAGAAGCTTGCCACCTGCGAGACCGGTGAAGTACCTGCCGAAATCAAGGCAGCTGTCACCTCTGCCAAGGAAGCCGGTTTGGCCTCCCTGCCCCAAGAGACCGTGAACATGCTCATGGACCACTACGGCATCGATTACCCGAAGTGCGGTAACTTCACCGACAAGGAAGAAGCCCTTGCTTTCTGCAAGACCATCTTCCCGAACGCCGTGGTTCTCAAGCTCTCTGCTCCCGATGCTCTGCACAAGACCGAGATGAAAGGTATTTACCTCAACATCAACGATGAGGCTTCCTTCACCGAGGCTTGGGAGGGCCTGTGGGGTTCCATTACCAAGTTCAACCTCAAGGGTGCATCCGTACTTATCCAAGAGATGATTACCAAAGCAACCGAAACCATTATCGGTGTGAACTCCGACAAGAACTTCGGTCGCGTGATGGTATTCGGCACCGGTGGTATCTACACCGAGGTAATGCGCGACACCACCATGCGCATTCTGCCGGCCGACGATTTCTCCGACATGATTAAGGAGACCAAGGTAGGCACCATTCTTAACGGTGTACGTGGCGAGGCACCCAAGGCAGTGGGCCCGCTGGCCGACACTCTGGCAAAGGTACAGAAGCTCGTTCTCGAGATTCCCGAGATTACTGCAATCGACGGCAACCCCGTGCTCGTAACAGCCGACCGCGCCGTTGTTGTAGACTTCAAGATGATTTTGAAGTAATCTGCAACAAGCAAATACTTTCAAAGCCGCGCTCCTTTATCGGGGCGCGGCTTTGTGCGCATTATTATACGAAAAAATTATTAGATTAAACTTGCATTTTTTGCAAAAATAGGACAGCATAGCGCCTCGCACACATACCATGAGCAGCATGACCAGTAACATCAAAATAGGCATCATCCAAAACGCACCACTTACGGCTGACCTTTCTCGAAATCTTCGGCAAATCGTACAAGGATATCGTGAATGTTTAGACCACGGCGCAAATATCATTATTGCCCCGGCATATTCACTTTGTGGTGCCGGCCTGCAAGATTTGGCAGATCGCCACTCGTTTCTTCAGCAAACGGAGGCAGCACTCGATGCCCTGAGCCAAGAGCTCGGCAGCACACCGCTGATACTGGGAGCCTACGCCCCCATGCCCGAGCTGTTTACTGCAGATGACGACGAGGAGGATGACTATACCGGCCCACAAACGCAACATGGTGTTATCGTCCCCTACTTACTGGAAAACAACAGCATCACCGAGCTCGAAAACGGTGAAACCGTTGACATTAACGGGGCGGAGGTATATGTAGACGTCGATGAAGAGGTAGTCATCATAGATGACATGAACCCCGATATCATCGTACACCTCGCCACGCAATCATGGTACGCGAATGCAGCAAAAGATGACGAAACAAATCGCCGATGGGAGGCAAATACCAATGACGTGCCTGTAGTATGCGTGCACCACGTCGGCACCGTTGACGGAGAAATTTACGCCGGGGGCTCGGGCATTTACCTGCCGGGCAACAAAACGCATACAAGGTTACCGTTTTTTGAGACAGCCAATCGCGCGGTATCCCTCGGAGCGGGCGGCAATGCAAAAGCGATACCACAAGATGAAGAATTGTTAGCCCTGGCACTTGAGCGAGGCATACGTGACACAGTGCATCAAAATGGATACCTCGGCGCCTGCATCCTATTGGACGAACCACAATCATACCTGCTTGCAATCCTTTGTGCAGAAGCACTCGGCGCCGCCAACGTACATGGTCTCACATTTTGCAACAACACGCGCTGTGCCGATATTCTCAATATCAACGTCAAAGCATTGGCCTTGGACAATGTGTCGGCCCGGATTGCGAACTCAAGCGATATATCGGCTCAAGATATACTACGCGTCCGCCTACAAGCAGCGATGATGACCACCTATGCAGACCAACACGCGCTCATGCCGTTGAGCTGCATCACACGTCACGATTTAATGCTGAACCAATTTGTACTCTATGGCAACACCGCCGGCTATCTTGCCCCCCTGGGCAACATGTATGAGATGGATACCTATCTGCTCAGCCAATACTTCAGCGAAAAATATGCAGCCTTATTCGGGACACTTAACGAGCCGACCCACCCGGAGCAAGACCGTATCATTCATGAATTGGCGGATAACAACATAAGCGCCGGGGCTTTGTTGCACGACTACGTGTGCCCCTTTAAAGAAGATGATATACGCATGGTGCAACGCCGCATCATTGCTTCTGCTCAAAAACGGACACAGATTCCTCCCGTTCTCTTCGTTGATAAAAAGAGTGAGCGCAAACATTACCCGACTCACCACCGACTCAACGACTGATTTAACTACACCGTTTATACGGAAAACCGCCGTCCTCATTCCTCGAGAAGACGGCGGTTTTACTCTTCAATGCCTCCGTTATTTTTCTTTAGGCACTAATGATATAAAGAGCAACGACCAGCCTGAAAATATCATTTCGATGGCAATAATGGTACCCACCAACCACAATGACGAGGCAGGCCAGCTCCACACCACCATGGCGCCCAGTATCAGGGAGACAATAGCATTAAAGAATCGCCAAGCGCTGCCTATTTGACGGCACATACTTATAGCGACTATCAAACGCAGAATACCACCCACCAGCAAAGCCAAACCAATTATCAAGGTAATGAGCGATAACGAGGCTAAGGGCAACAGCACCATTACGGAACCTGCTACAATATAGAGGCAGCCCGATATCAGATTCCAAATACGATGCCCACGGCGCGATACACAGTTCCATATATGAACCAATCCAATTACAATAAGCGCAAAACCGGCTACCCAAATAGCGGCAGCTCCCAGGATAAAGGGAAAGCTCAGCATCAAGAATCCCAAGATTAACTCCAACACGGCCAAAATGGCGGCAAACCACGAGTTGCCTACAACCCGATTCACTTTTGATTCAGCATTCATGACAATATGATTGTTCAAAAAGTTCTGATACACTATCCCAATTGATATGTTGCATAAAGGCTTCTACATACCCTTTGCGATTATTCTTCCATTTCAAATAGTAGGCATGCTCCCACACATCGCAGGCCAACAACGGGAAAAACCCGGGGACCAGCGCATCTTGGTGTCGCTTGATTCCACATATCATCAACCCTCTGCTCACGGGGTCTACCCCCAACACGGCCCAACCACTACCCTGTACACTCTCGGCAATAGTACTGAATAGTTTACAGAACGAGTCAAAACTGCCGAAGCTGCGTTCGATAACCAATGCCAATTCCCCTTGCGGCAAGCCGGACGGAGAACCTACCATATTGTGCCAATAGAGCGTATGCAAAAGATGCCCTCCCAGATGAAAGGCCAACTTTTGAGTAATGTCGGCAGCACACTGAAGCGGGAGTGTTCCATTGTTTATCTTTTTCAACTCATCGGCTGCGGCATTGGCACCGGCAACATAAGCGGCATGGTGTTTATCATGGTGCAGCAATAATGTTTCTGAGCCCACCAATTGCTCCAACTCCGACACATCATAAGGCAGAGGCGGCAGCACATAGTGACCATCAGCATATCCATGTGTAAGACATATACTGTTCATACAGATGGGACACTGCGCAGCCTACGATTTTTCAATAATCGGTAGAATCAGGCATCCCAATCCATGCTTATTACCGTCACATTATCGGCATAAGGAGTATTCAACGCACGACAGGCCTCAACAACTCGGGCAGACAAACTACCACTCCTGTCCTCCATCAAATTCCTGACCGTATCAGTCAATACAGGCGTATACAGCAAATCATCCGAACCGTCGGAGGTCAACAATACCCGGTCTCCGGGCAGCAAAGGATAGGGGGTCATCGGTGCATCAACAATAACAAGCTCATCGCCGGTCACGGCAGAACGTAACGAATGCCCCATGTTAAGAGCCTCCTCAAAAGTCAACGAGCCCGACTTAACATATTGCATGTAGACAGAACGCAGAGAATGGTCTTCATTGAGGCGAATCAATCTACCATGTCGCCATAAATACAATGGAGAATCACCTACACTTATCCACCACAAAACGCCCCCTCCGATAAAGGCTGCAACCAATGTGGTACCGCCAAAAGCCTCGGCTTGGTTAAACACTTCGCGCACGGCATCATTTGCTGCATCTAAAGCATCCCTCAGGCGAAGCGAAACAGGGCCTTCATCATCCTCACTGAAAGCCTCAACAAAAGCTTTTACAGCGGTTTGCGAGGCAACATTGCCGAATTGATGCCCCCCCATGCCATCACAAACAACCGCCAAGGTGCCGGCAGGATAGTGCCGAACCAAATAAGCATCCTCTTGGTGCTCTCTTTTACCAATCCACTGTGATATTACGGCATTCACGCTTTTCATTCATTATCACAAGAATAATCGAAAAGCAAGCAAATTCTTGTATTCATACGGCTTATTGCAAGTTGTAAAATCAAATGCGACACCGAAAGCCCTCCCAAAAAGTCTCCATAGGAGCCCAAACTGCCCTAGCAGGATGGGGGATAGGGGGAAGGACGGCAATGAGTCCTTCCCCCTTGTGGACGC
>SUVK01000063.1 GCA_015062055.1 Akkermansiaceae bacterium | reverse complement strand
AAGGGGGAAGGACTCATTGCCGTCCTTCCCCCTATCCCCCATCCTGCTAGGGCAGTTTGGGCTCCTTTGGAGACTTTTTGGGAGGGCTTTCGGTGTCGCATTTGATTTTACAACTTGCACGGTAATTAGGGCAGAATGTTTTGTATTGACAAATGAAGAGTTGAGGTGTAGAATTCGCGCGCACATGACGATACCTCAACAACTTTCAGAACTATTGACGGCCGCTTTGCGGGGCGTGGCAGGTGTGGAATTGCCGGAGGGCTTTGCAGCCGCCGTGACACCGTCTCAAGATTTGCGTTTCGGCGACTACCAAAGTAATGCAGCCATGGTGCTGGCCAAGCAAGTTAAGACCAACCCGCGTGCCCTTGCTACTCAGGTGGTTGAGGCTATGAGCCAATGCGAAATAGCTACCCTCGAGATTGCCGGCCCCGGGTTCATTAATTTCCGCATCAAGCCCGAGTTTTTTGCCGCTAAGGCAGAAGCCATGTTGAGGGATGAGCGCTTGGGGGTGGCCCTCACCGATAACCCCAAAAGCCTTGTGATAGACTTCTCTGCCCCGAATGTGGCTAAACCCATGCATGTGGGCCACATCCGCTCCACCATCATCGGCGATACCCTGGCCCGCTTGGCTCGCTTCTTGGGCCATAAGGTGGTGACCGATAACCATATCGGTGACTGGGGTACCCAGTTCGGTATGATTCTCTGGGGGTGGAAAAATATACTCAACCACGAGGATTTGGAGAAAGACCCCATCGAGGCCTTGCTGAGTGTTTACAAGAAGGTAAACACCATGTGCAAAGAAGACGAAAAACTGCTGCCTGTTTGCAAAGTTGAGCTTGTGAAATTGCAAAGCGGTGACGAGGAAAACCTCGGCATCTGGAAGCAGTGCATCGAGGTTACAAAAATCGGCCTCGAGAAGATATATTCTCAGCTCGGCATCAGCTTCGATTACTGGCTGGGTGAGTCTGCCTATAACGATGCTCTTGCCCCCTTGGTTGACGATTTGCTGGCTAAGGGAATTGCCCGCGAGAGTGATGGCGCCGTTTGCGTGTTCTCCGATGGTTTCCATAAGCCGCAAAATGACCCCTTCCTGGTGCAGAAAAACGGCGAGTGGGTTCCCGTGCCCGCCATTATTCGCAAGGCCGACGGCGGCTTCTTGTACGCTACCACAGACCTCGCTACACTCGATTACCGCACCCAAAACTTTAATGCCGACTCCATTTGGTATGTGGTGGGTGCCCCGCAAGAAAAACACTTCAAGCAGATATTCGATATCGAACGCATGCGCGGTGTAACAGGCGATTTCCGCCACGTTGCCTTCGGCTCCATCCTCGGTAAAGACCGCCGCCCGTTCAAGACCCGCAGCGGCGATACCGTGAGCCTGCAAGATGTCATTGACGAGGCTGTGACCCGCGCTGCCAAGGTGGTTGAAGAGAAGAGCCCCGATATGCCGCAGGACGAAAAAGAACGTGTTGCCCGCATTGTTGGCGTGGGCGCTATCAAGTTCGCCGAGCTCTCCCAAAACCGTATGAGCGACTATATCTTCGATTGGGATAAAATGCTCTCCCTCTCCGGCGATACTGCCCCTTACCTCCAAAACTCTTACGTGCGCGTTCGCTCCATCTTCCGTAAGATAGATACGCAATTTGTTGCACCTCAATGTCTTACGATTTCAGAGAACGCCGAAATTCACTTAGCACGTCTGCTGGTTCGCTATGCAGAGGTAGTGCCGAGCACCTTGGATGACTGCCGCCCCAACCTGTTGGCTGCTTACCTGTACGACCTCGCTCGCGCCTTCCATAGCTTCTACGAGGCATGCCCCGTGCTCAAGAGCGAGGGTGCTACCCGCGAAACTCGTTTGGCTCTTTGCGAGCTCACTGCACGCGTGCTGAAACAAGGTATGGGACTCTTCGGTATCGAGATGCCCGAGCGTATGTAATAAGCCTTACATTTGTTCCACATGGAACATTACTTTACCAAGTTTATGGCTGCCGTAGTAACAACTGCGGCAGCCTTTGCTTTCGCGCAAGAAACCACAGCGGATACGGCATCATCGACCCCGCCCTGCCCTGCCCTTAATTTGCCCTTGGCTATCGAGAATGCCGAGGTAAAGCAAAGAATAGAACAGGGCATGGTGGATATGCTTTTGGGCTGGGAGGAGATGGCGCGCATTCACTATGCCCGCGCCATTGAGTGCGGAAGCTCCACGGGGAATACGAGTTTGATGGCTTATTGTGGTATGATGATAATGTCGACCACGGCCGGCGAGAAAGAAGCCAACCGCATACTATTGCTCGAGCATATAGAAAAGGTACCGGCAACACCTGTCGAGTTATTTTATCTGAACACATTTATCAAGCTGGCGAGTGGCGACGTGCGCGGGGCAGCAGAAGATTTTGCGACCCGCGCCGAGCAATACAAGAGAGACACGTTCTCAGCACTGTGGGCCTGCATGCTGTGCCATTGCGTTGAGGAGGGCTATGACATTACAGGGCGTCCGAACCCCTACCAGCAAAAAGCACTCGAATTGGCTGGAGCGTTATACACAGCCAACCCGGATAATGCCTTGGTGTGCTATGTGCGCGCATACATTGAAGAGGCGGCACCACAAGTGAGTACAGAGGCACTGGAGGCAGCGCAGAAGGCGGTACAAGCCATGCCGCAGCACCCAATGCCTGCCCTGCTCTACGGGCATCTTCTATACCGCTGTGAACGCGCGGAAGAAGCCATACCGTATTTTCATAAGGCGGTAGAGCTGGCAGAGAATGCTGAGATACCGGCCGGGCAAGCACGCTTGAAAACGATTGCTGCCTTGTACGAATCCACTGCGCTGTGGAGTGCTCGCAAAACGAAAGAAGCATTGGCGATGCGGCGTAGTATGAACTCGTACAAGCCCTCACGCGATGAGTTGAATGACCCTGCAAATGTCCTTTACCGATGGGAGACTAATACCCTGCCCTTGCGTATTCTGGTACTGCGCGCGACACCGCCCGATGTAGGCGACATACGCGCTGCGGCCAATGCCGCAACACCCAAACCCGAATGGGAGAAAAATGACCCCGTTCTTTTGGTGCGCGACTGTTTGCGAGCTGCTTTGTATGCGCGGGCTCGCATGAAACAAAACGACCGCACCAGCGCAGAAAAATCTCTCGCGCTAGCTCGCGATGCTTTTCAAAAGTTTGAAGCCACTAAAGAAGATGTCTTCAAGCGCGGTAATCAATACATTACACCTTGGTATCGTGCCCACGAGGCATGCCGCATCGCCATATTAGCAGCCGGTGCAGATGTCTTCCCGGACCCCGATGCTTTTTGGAAAAAAGTCGCTGAGTCTGCTACGCGCCCGGCAAACATGCTGATGCCCCCTCCCCTGCCCTGTCAGTTCGGTCCCGAGCCTCCACCCCCGGCTCCGCCCACCAAAGCTAAATCTCAAAAGAAACAAAAGTCCAAGAAAAAGGCTACCAAAAGGCGCCGACACTAATGACGTATTGTACATCTCGGTCAACTCGTAAACTTGCTAAAGTTATATGTCTTGCATCCGGTGAGCAATCATCTGCAACTCTAACGTCTGCTTTTCGTCGAGTTTGTAACAACGTGCAACTGATATACTCTTGTAGTTAGCAGGGGGAGTGAAATGCGCGTCTTTTATTGAAATGATTTGCAACACTCGGAATTATTCTCGTTACATATGCTTTTAGTCAGTTCTTCCTATGCGTAATGTGAAAATGCTGTTTTTTCAAAATTGGGACCTCAATTAAAAAATCCGCACGTAAGTACGGATTAAATCGAAATTTTGAAATGAAAATCTGTTCCACGTGGAACATTTATTTATTGCTGCCAAATGATGTCGTAGGCCGGATTCACCTCTCGTACAGACTTGGGATGCCGCTTGGCATAGTCAAGCAACGTTGGTAAAAGTTCACCTGTAGCAAAATCGACCAGTCGCTGCAACGCATCACCTTTGAGCGCGGGACAATTTTTGTAAAGACCGATGACGAGACGTGAGGATTGTCTCATGAGGCGCAGAGGCCAAATACGGCATTCGAAGGGTCTGAGCTCTCTCGGCAACGTGCAGCCTGATGTCGTATCGAGCATGGGACAGTTGGCAATCTCATCATCAGACTCAGTACAAAAATGTAAATAGAAGCTGGTGCTACCATCGGTTCGTTGATCTAAAGCTACACCTTCTTCTTGCAAAAGATATACGAGTTCTTTTTCGAGACACGGTGTTTCCCATGCAGAGCTGCGATGAAAATTACAGCACAACTTGCATGCGGCACAATCTGACGGTGTAAAGATATCAGTCAGCATAAATCGTAGCGGTATATTTCCTTGAAATGAGAGTGGGATAATAAGAGAGCTTTGCTTTACGCAAGCCGGGGATATTTAAATCTTCCTCGCGGTTGAGCCATTCGGTATTTACTGATGCAGCAATCTCTCGGTTGATGAAGGCATAAGCATCGCGAAACTCGGGTACACATTTCTCATAATGTATATCCGTTACATACTCGTTAATCTGAGAATAGAGCGCCATGGCAATCGGGGTGCCTCGCACGTAGACGATACCCCCACCCATTTGCAATTGTTCCATGTGTTGTAAGGCGTTTTCTATGGCACGGTATTCGTGGTGGAGAGCAGGGGACTCATCTTGTGCGCGAAGCCAAGCAGACGCTATGTGCAGTGCATCCTCTCGGTTTGCAGTGCTCAGTTCTCGAAAAACTGTATGCGAGTTCTTTTTCAGAAATGCGTTAATATGTGTGCGTTTTTTGTGGAACCGCGGTCCGGGCAGTGATGCCAAACTCTCGCGCTTGTATAGATAATCTGCGTCGCCATCATCTTGGTTGACCACCATTTTATCGCCATAAATACTGCGCATATAATCGACCTGTTCCTCCGCCAATAGACAAAACCGTAGAGCCTCGCCTCTTGCCTTGGCATCATTTTCGATGGCGCGTAAGCAGGGCAGGGCATCTTCTATGGCTGCGCCACTTATCGGGAATGTATAGCCGCGTAACCTACCATCGCCCGGAAAATGCCTGATTAAATGTTCCATGTGGAACACGATTTCCGTTCCATATTTCTTTTTGAGAAGGTAGATATTGGCAAAAGATAGGTCACTTTGGAGCACGCGACGGGTACAAAAGCGCACCGCATCGGCATCGCTCAGCATGGGTTCACGAAAGCTCAGACCTGGCAAAATCATGTTTACGTACGCATTATACACGAATTGTTATACCGTTGCAACAACTGTTTTATGGCATGCTACATCTGCTGCAATTTGGGCTTTCAGCTCGTCCACATTGGCAAACCTACGCTCATCGCGTATAAATCGGTGCAAGAAAACCTCAACATGTTCCCCGTAGAAATCCGGGCCTGTGTAGTCCGGGAAGTGGGCTTCGAGTCGTGGTATTTTGATGGATTCGGAGATAGTGGGGCGCATGCCCAGGTTAGCGATACCTGAGTAAGTATGGCCATAAATCGCGGCAGAGACAGCATACACACCATGGCGGGGCAGGGCGGCCGAAGCAGGCAGGGCGATATTGGCAGTGGGGAAACCGAGTTGACGTGCCAATTTTTGACCATGTTCCACGGTACCGAAAACGGAGAACGGGCGCCCGAGCATTTGAGCAGCGAGGGTAGTATTGCCGTCTTTCAAGAGGGCACGTATGCGGGTGGAGCACACCACATCATCACCGCACGTCAGCATATCAGAGACGCAGGCATTGAAGCCACGCCGGTTTGCTTCTTCGCGCAGAAAATCGGCATTACCTGCCCCGGCTTTACCGAAGTGCCAGTTACTGCCTACAGAGATACCTGCCACTTGGCAAGAGTTGCAAAGGGAATCCAAAAAATCTGTTGCCGACATCGCAGCAAGCTCGCGGGTGAAGGGCAACTCCAGCAAAACATCTACGCCCAGCTCTTGTAAAAGAGCGTGTTTTTGTTGTGGATACGGGGTTAAGAGTGGTGGGGCCGAATCGGGTTTAAGCAGGGCGAGAGGGTGGGGGCAAAAGGTGATAACCCCTCGTTTGGCACCCGGTGTATCGGCAGAGAGGATAACGCGCTTGTGACCCACGTGCATACCATCGAAAAAGCCTGCGGCCCAGTGTATAGGCCACTGATAATCAATGAGTTCTAAAAAATTATGATAAACGTTCATTATCAAGGGTTAAGAAGAAATCGACCGATCTGCCAGTACTTTTTCGAGCGGGAGCAAGCGAGCGAGCAGCTCGTCTCTGCCGGCAGCCTTGAGAGTAGGCACATCTACGGCTTGAGAGATATCGAAGTGGCCTGAGCGTACGCGGCGCAGGGCAGTAAGGTGGGCCCCGCAGCCCAAGAGTTGGCCGAGGTCGTGCGCATAGGTACGCACATAAAAGCCCTTGCTGCAATGTACGGTAAAGTCTACCTCTGCGGTAGCTAAGTCAATACGCGTAATTTCGTAATCCAGCACCTTTACATGGCGGGCTTTGCGCTCCACCTCCTTACCTTTGCGGGCAAGCTTATAGCAGGGTACGCCGTTAATCTTGACTGCTGAGAACATGGGGGGCACTTGGTCGAATTCACCGTGGTAGTGCTCAAATGCAGCACGAATCAGCTCCTCGGTAACGGCATCCGTTGGTTTGGTGACCACAACTTCACCATCGGCATCTTGGCTGTTGGTTTCGACACCCAGCTTCATGGTAGCCGTGTACACTTTGTCCTCGCACATCAGCAGGTCTTGCACCTTGGTGGCTTTGCCTATTACCACAATCAGCATGCCGGTAGCCATGGGGTCCAGCGTGCCGCAGTGTCCCACCTTCTTGGTGCCCAAAATACGCCTGCACAGCGCCACAGCGTTGTGAGACGTAAAGCCGGGGTCCTTATCAACCAGCAACACGCCACAGGGGGGGGCGGGGCAGGGCAGGGGGGTACTCATGCTATTTTGCGCAATTCGCGGCGTAAAGAGTTCAGCACTTTTTCGCGGCACACCTCGAGGGTACCACGCATTCTGATACCCGAGGCCATGGCATGTCCGCCACCGCCGTGCTCTTTGGCAATGGCCGACACATCGATACGCGGGTCTTTCGAGCGCAGAGAAACGCGAATCACACCGTTCTCCATATCCTCAAAAATGACAGCGGCTTTCACACCCTCCCACCCGCGAATATAGTCTACCAGGTCTTTGCAGTCCTCCATGCCCACACCCAGCTGTGCTTTTTTACCGGCGGGCATTGAGTAGTGAGAAAGCGCGCCGTTTTCCTCAATCTCCATATGATTGAGCACCTCGCGCTGCATGGTGAAAACGCTCATCGGGTGCTCTTGCCAAATGCGGCGGTTGATATCGCCCACATCCACACCGGCTTCTATCAAGGCGGCAGCCGTGCGCATCACCTGCGGGGTGGTGCTGTTGAACTGAAATGAGCCGGTATCTGTGCTGATGGCTGCATAGAGTGCCTCGGCAATCGGGCGAGATAAGTCCGCCCCCAGTGCCGTGATAAGCTCGGCAATCATGCAGCCGCAAGCAGCCTCGCCACCCTTCACCACATTCAGGTCGGCATACATGGTATTGGTGTGGTGGTGGTCAATGTTCACCGTAAACGGGGCTTCGTTAAAACGCGCCTTGCCGGCATCGCCTATGCGCACCACGTCACCTGTATCTACACAAATAAAGCAATCTACCCCATGTGGCAGGGCAGGGGGCACCGGCTGCAACAGGTTGCTGCCTTCCAAAAAGCCATAGCGGGCAGGGCAGGGGTCTTCATTCCACATTTGCACCTCTTTACCCAGGGCAAGCAGGGTGAGCCCCAGCGCCAATGTAGAGCCAATCGCATCGCCATCGGGCCGGTAATGTGAGATGATGACAAAACTGTGCTTTTGTCGTATCGCTTCGCAGAGTTCCGTATACATTATGATATCAGGGTTTCGTTATATTCTTCTTCGTATTCATCTGTTGCCACTGCCGCATGCACAGGCTCGATGGTGGTTTGGCGCGTCATTACAGACTTGGCTAAAATGGCCGACAGCACCAGCGCAAACCCGCACCATTGTCCGGCGCGTATGACCTCGCTGTAGAAAAGAAACCCGATGAGCGCTGCCTCTATCGGCTCGATACATGAAACGATACCGAACTCCAGCGAGCTGAGCTTGCGCATGGCAAATGCCACCAACACCAGCACCCCCACACCTTGGCAAATACCTATACCCAGCAACCACGGCCACCCCGCCTCCCAGTTCTGCATCGCCCCCGCTGCACAACACAAGGGCAGCAGCAATACTAACGTGCCCGCTGCAGACTGCCAGAATGTACGCTGCAGCAAACTCACATCTGCCCGCATGAAGCGATTGAGCACGATGTAAAGCGAGTAGAACAACCCGCTGAGCAACCCGTACAAAATCCCCAAGGCGTCGTTCTGCCCACTCGTGGCCGGCCCCGCCAGCAAGGATACCAGCACAATCCCCAGCCCCGCCGTTAAAATTAAGAGCGCATCTCGCTTGGGGGGTAAGTGGTGCTCCAGCAAAGCCTCCCACACCGCCGCAAATAACGGCCCCGTTGCCGGCAACAAGGCTGCCACCCCCGCAGACGTCTCTTTGATGGCCATAAAGTAAAATAAAATACACAGGCTTATCCCTATGCCCGACACAAATGCCTTGCCGTTAAATCTCATGTTCTCCCCGTCGTGCCATACTCTCCATACCCCATACAACCCTATGAGCAACAAACCAATACAGAATCGCGACACGGAGCATAGTTGCGCACTACAGGCAGACTCCCTCACAAATACACACAACATACCCATAAGCACCGATGCCATGGTTGCTGCTAAAAATGCACTGAGATACCCTTTGTTCATGCGCTACACGCCTGCAGGCGCGCGGATTATATCACCTCACCCGCTCACTGGCAATACTTTTTTGTTCGTCGGACATCCATTCTTCCATTAATGAGCACACTTTCTGCAAATGCGCAGGGATGGGCGAAGAGCTCACCGCCGCCGGTGCATCATCCTTACAAGAGGTAAGAGATACCGTTGCTACGATAAGGGATAAGAGGAGAATGCGGGGTTTTATGGCGTCAAAAGAGTGATAATGGGTGTAGAGTAGCAGAACTCCCTGCAGCTGACAATGAAAAAGCCCCGGCAAACAAGCCACTGCGCACTACCGCAGTGGCTTGTCGGGCAAAATGATGATAGGCAGAGGCGCCTCTACATTAGATACGGCGGCGGCGAGCAGCGAGGGCGGCCAAGGCCAACAGGCTGAGGGTGGCCGTGGTGGGCTCGGGGATGCCGAGAGTCTTATGGACAAGGTTTTGAGATATGGTTCCTGTGCCGTTAAGCACCTCTTCATTATAAACCTCGGCAGATGTCACGTACTCTTGATTAAGCGCGAGCATGGTGAAAGAAGTTCTGTTGTATATGGGTGCACCGTGAAAACCGTCTACGCCGCAATCGAGCTCAACACGCACCCCGTTGTTATCCCATCCGAAGAGAGAAAAATAATGCTGTCTACAGAGTTTTGTTTTTCGGGGTCACGTACCTTGTAGCTGAATATTAAAGTGATATATTCTAAGCCATCTGCTTGAGGGGTATCCTTGAACAGTTGAGCACAGGGTTGCTCATAGTCTACGCCGTCAGCATCGGTTAAACCGGTATTGATGCCCGGATAGTAGCTATCGAACTGGGCACCGATGGTGAAGCTCTCTGTTTCGTTACCGATGGTGAACAGGTATACTACAGATTCGCTGATGTTGCAAAATTTACTTGCCTTCATCATGATGGCAACGGTAATACCCTCGCTACCAAGGTTACCAATCGCGTGTTGCGTTTGGGAGATATTGTTTTTGTCTACCGAATAAGCCGGCGTTGGGTCCGCCATGGCCATGCCGGCAGAGAGAAGGATGAGGGAGAGTGTTTTTTTCATGTTGATACTTTATTTTCAGCAGCTCATGCCGTTGTTATTTTTTGGTGTTTGGCATGTACGCTATCACGGGCGCGCAGTCTACACAAAAAGGCGCGCCGTGTCAATCAGAAACGGCGCGTATGACATAAGCTGCAAGTTGTAAAATCAAATGCGACACCGAAAGCCCTCCCAAAAAGTCTCCAAAGGAGCCCAAACTGCCCTAGCAGGATGGGGGATAGGGGGAAGGACGGCAATGAGTCCTTCCCCCTTGTGGAC
>SUVK01000062.1 GCA_015062055.1 Akkermansiaceae bacterium | reverse complement strand
TGGAGCCGGTGGCCCGTATCTGAAACTTTCTTGGGATTCTAAAGAAGCCAAAAGATTACATGACCTTATGACAATCAACAAATTGTCACCTTATGCAGCTATTGAGATAGCCCGACAGGAAAATCTCATGATTGTAAAATAAGATACAGAAAACCCCGCGCCGGCTTACGCCGGCGCGGGGAAATAAGAGAAAGTGAGTGAGAGTTACTTGCTGAGAAGTTTTTCGAGCAGAGCTTGCGAGTTGTCGGCGAGCTTGGCGGGGTCCTCAAGCATGCCGGCGCGGAGCAGGGCGGTATTGACGAGTTGACCAGCCAAGAGGGTAGCCAGCTCTTCGTTTTCCGTTTGGAGCTCTGCCAGCTTTTGCACAATGGGGCTGTGTGGGTTGAAGGCAATTTCGGGGTGGTTTTCGGGGACAGGTTGCCCCATGGCCTTAAGGTAGGCGCGCACCTCGGGTGAGACATCGTTTTCGCCTTGCAGGGCAATGGCCGGGGCAGAGGTAACGCGGTCGCTGATGGAGACTTTGCTGAAAGAGTCTGCAAAGGTAGCAGTTACCCAGTCCGTAAGTTTGGTCGCTTGTTCGTCATCCAGACCGGGTTGGTCGGGTTGACCTTCCAGAGGAGGAAGCTCGAGGTTGGCGCGGTCGATGGATTTAACCTCTTTATCCTCAAACTTGTGAATGCTGTCAACGACGAATTGATCGCCGCCGTCGGTGAAGAAGCAGACCTCGAAACCGCGGGCCTTAAGGGCATCGAGATAGGGGCTGTGCTCCAACTGAGCACGAGAGCTGCCGTAGAGCACGTAGATGTCTTTTTGGTTTTCTTTCATGCGGCCGATGTAGTCCGCAAATGAGGTGAGTTTGCCGGGGTCGGTGAAGGTAGATTCAAAGCGCAGCAACTTGGCAAGAGCATCTTTGTGCTCCCAAGAGGTGACAATGCCTTCTTTAATGAAACGGCTGAATTGCAGCCAGAATTGCTCGTATTTGTCGGCATCATCTTTGGCGAGACCCTCCAGGTGTTTGATGAAGCGCTTGGTGATAATACTCGAGATACGGCGCAGCAGGGAGTTGTCTTGCAACATTTCGCGCGAGATGTTGAGCGGCAGGTCTTCGCTATCGACAACGCCTGTGAGGAATCTCAGCCACTCGGGCAGCAGGTTTTCGGGTTTGCTGTCGATGAGAACTTTGTGGCAGTAAAGCGAGACATTGGGCTCGCAACGGCCGAACCCCATGGCCTCGGGGCTTTCCTCGGGCACAAAGAGAACAGAGTTGAGAACGATGGGGGCGTCTGCGCTGAAGTGCATCCAAGTAAGCGGGGCATTGTCAGTATGACCGATAAACTTGTAGAACTCTTCGTACTGCTCGTCGGTGACATCTTTCTTGTTTTTCATCCAAATAGCCTGCACCGTGTTGAGGAGCTCGCCGTTACAGTCTATGGGGAAGCCTACAAAGTTACTGTATTTGCCGACAATGTAGCGCAGTGTGTTGATTTGTGAGAAATTGTGGGCATCGTCTTTAAGATGAATGAGAATGCTGGTACCGCGCGGTGTGTCGGTAGGTGCGTCCTCCAAGGTGTAGCCTTCTTGACCATCGCTGGTCCATTTGACGGGTTGCGCATCAGTCTGCCATGAGCGTGTGGTAACTTCTACCTTGTCGGCAGCCATAAAGGCACTGTAGAAGCCTACACCGAATTGACCGATAAGGTCTTGCGGGCCGCTTTGAGCCTCTTTCATTGCTTCCAGGAATTTCTTGGTGCCGGAGTGGGCTATGGTGCCGAGGTATTCTACGACCTCATCGCGGGTCATACCGATACCGGAGTCGGCAATGGTCAGTGTGTGGTCTTCTTCGTTGGCGGTAATGGTAATACGCAGCCCGAGGTCGGGGTTGGCAATATCACAGCCGGTGAGTTGTTTGAGACGCAGTTTTTCGAGTGCGTCAGAGGCGTTGGAAACGAGCTCACGCACAAAGACCTCGCGGTCGCTGTAAAAGGCGTGTATCACGATATCTAACAACTGGCGTACTTCCGTTTGAAATTGATGTGTATTGTTCGACATAGAAAAGATGTGTGATATTGCCGAGTATTTTACACATAAACACACGGAGGTCAATCTTCTTTCTTGGCATAAACTGCACGTCACGGCATTACACCGCCGGGGCAATGCCGTGACGAACCTACCGTCAGATTTTACTCTTGCCAGTTAAAGAATTGAGATGCAGCTTTGGCCGAAAGATTACGGAGATTGAGATAACGTGTACGCAGCAAGGTGCTGTCGCGGTGGCCCATTTCTTCTTGTAAAAGTTGTATGTTGTGAAAGTGTTTAAGGTGCATGCTGGCAAAAGTATGGCGCATGGCGTCTTTCTGCCATACGCGCATACCGGCACGCCTACGTAGTTTTCCCCAAAGGCGTATCCAGTTGCAAGGTGCAACTAAATCATCCGGGGGGCCACTCAATGATTTAAGATGAGCCGCAGCTCCTCGTAATGGTACGGCACGTGCACCTCCGGTTTTGCTGGCTTGTCCATCGACGTATACCACTTTTTCTTGAAAATCTACATCTTTCCATTTCTGTCTCTGTACTTCGGTCGGGCGAATACCGCACCAAAGCATGAGACAAACGGCCGGGTGCATGCATTGCATATCTTTGGCTTTCAGTGCACGCATGAAGGCAGATATCTGTCTTATCGTCAGAATCTTGATGGGTGTTTCCTTTATCGGTATGCAGTCTATACCTTTTACCGGGTTCTTACTGCAACAATCTCGGCGTATGGCAAAGTTGAATATGCTGTGCAATATAGCTTTGGCTTTACTGAAAATATGGCCGCTCTTGCTGAAATGTTGTTCGAGCAAGTATCGACATTCCTTTTTGCTGATAGTGCGAATATCTCTGCCGGCCCATTCGGCATGTATTAAGAAGCGATTGATGTAAGAGCGAAGATCTGCTACTGTGCTGGGGCGTAGCCATCGTCTGTTTTCTAGGCTCTGTAATGCTGCTTCACGGAACGAAAGCTTTTCTTCAGTCTTTGACTCCAAGTGAGCTAAGCCGGTATACAGAATTTTACTCAAGTAGAGAATGGGCGAAGTGTCGTCAGTTTGTTTTGAGAGTTTGATAAAAAGGCGAAAGATTTTCGCTATGCTTGTTGTAGAATCGGCAGTTTGTTTTGTCATGGTATCTGTTCAATATCATGACAACGCTCGTTTTATCAAGCGCGAATAGCGGCAGGTTCATCCCATTCCGGCAAGTCTGTGCAGAGAATCCATGGCGTATACTCGGGCGGGATGGGTGACTGAATGGCGACGCGGTGGCCATCTGCCGGGTGGTTGAAGGCCAGTCGCCACGCATGCAGCATGAGTCGGCCCGGTTTTGCCTTCTGTTTCTGCGGGTGGGCGTAGATAGGGTCGCCGATGAGGGGATGACCCAGGTGCAGCATGTGCACGCGTATTTGGTGTGTTCTGCCGGTGTGCAGAGTACACATGACTAAGCTTGAGTTTGTTGCGGCATCGTAGTGTAATACTCTGTAGTCGGTGATGGCGGGTTTGCCCGCGCCGGGATTCACCACTGCCATTTTAAGGCGGTTCACGGGATGGCGGCCAATGTTGGTAAAGACGGTACCCTCGGGTTCTTTGGGGCAACCCTGCACAACGGCGAGGTAGATTTTACCGGTATCTCGCTCTGCAAATTGAGTGGTGAGCGACTGGTGGGCGCGATCATTTTTTGCCACAACAATGCAGCCGCTGGTGTCTTTATCGAGTCGGTGCACGATACCGGGGCGCTCGACCCCGCCAATACCCGATAAGTCGCCACAATGAAAAAGAACGGCATTAACCAAGGTGCCATCGGGGTTGCCGGCGGCAGGGTGTACCACCATGCCGCTTTCTTTGTCGATTACAATGACATCGCTGTCTTCATAAAGAACCGAGATGGGTATGTCTTGCGGTTGTGCTTCGGTGGGTTCGGGCTCGGGTATATTTACCTCGATTCGCATGCCTCGCTCAATGGGGGTCTTGGCCTTAGTGGTCTTACCGTTAACCGTTATTTCGCCGGATTTAATGAGAGCTTGGATGCGTGCACGCGACAACTCGGGTAGTTGCCCGGCCAAAAATTGGTCCAGCCTGGCACCGATGGAGTCTTCTGCAATAATGAGCATGGCTGCTTACATTCCCGTGGGGTTGTCAATAAAGACGGTGGGTAACCCGTATCGCTCTTCGAGCAATTTCCCCAATGCTTTAACACCGAATGTCTCGGTCGCATAGTGACCGGCAAAAAGGATGTTAACACCCATATCTTGTGCAGCATTGACGACCCAGTGGTTTTCTTCGCCTGTCAGGTAGGTGGTATAGCCTTTGTCGTGCATTTGGTAGATAACATCACCGGCTCCGCCGGAGCAAACAGCCACTCTTCCGGCGGGTGCGTTGCCGTTTTGTACATAGCCGGTAATGGTGCTGCCGGTGATGCGGGCAAACTTTTCTTTCAGTTGCGCGACTGTGCCGTCAAAGTACCCGGCAACGCCGATAAGCGTGCCGTGGTAGTCAACCTCGGGGGTGCTATCGGTAAGACCGAGCTCGCGCGCAATACCTGCATTGTTGCCCAATTGTGGGTGCAAATCAAGCGGCAAGTGGGCGCCGTATACTGCCAGATTGTGTTGAAGACACGTCTGTATTTTCTTTTTGAACCACCCGGTCATGGGGCGCAAACCACACCAGTAGATGCCGTGGTGCAGTATCAAAAGATCGGCACCGGCTGCTATGGCATCGTCTATCGTTTTTTGCGTGCCATCCACAGCCAATGCAACTTTTGTGACGTTGCCATCGTTTTCTACCTGCAAGCCGTTGAGCGCAACCGAGGCATCTTTAATTTCTCGGGTGCGAAGGGTGGTGTCCAGTAGCTCGGTAATGTTTTGAAGAGGAATCATGGTAAAAATCAGTCGCGGGGGGTATGGATGCTCATGGTGGTGCGCATGGCAATTTCTTTGTGTAAACGTTTGTTGAACTCGCCGGCCATATCGTAGCCGCTTTCGCGCAGGTAGTGGCCCAGGGCTGCAACCTCGACAAGGCGGGTCATGTCTCTGCCGGGTGCAACCGGCAAGTTGAGTCGCTCTACATCTACACCCAAAATGGTTGTTTTTTTGCGCTCTATGCCTAAGCGTTCCATTTCGGTCATTTGTCCGTTGGTAAGGTTGATGACCAGGTCTATATTCTTTTGTCTGCGGTATGCTTTAAGCCCGAAGAGGTTGGTAACATTGATAATGCCGATGCCGCGAATCTCGATGAAGCCGCTGCTGAGTTTGGGAGAGGTGGCAATCAGTTCGCCACTGATGTTGCGTACGCGTACCATGTCGTCGGCCACAAGGGACGCCCCGCGCTCAACCAAACCGAGTGAGATTTCGCTTTTACCAATACCGCTGTCACCGGTGAGCAAAACGCCGACACCATTAACGTCTACCATGCAGCCGTGCAGCGTGGTGCTTTCGGCAAACTCGTTCTCCAAGATAATGGTTGCACGGTTTACCAGTTTGACGGTGGGCAGGGGCGAGAGAAAGACCGATACCGAGTATTCATCCGCCAGCTCCAGCACGTCTCGCGGTATGTCAACCCCTCGCGTGAAGATAAGGCAGGGTACATTCTCGGCAAAAAGACGGCGTATGCGCTCCTCGCGGGGGATGCCCTCCATGGTCGACATGTAGGCCATCTCGGCCGCGCCGAAAACTTGTATGCGCTCGTGGGCAAAGTAACTGAAATAGCCGGCCAATGCCAACCCGGGGCGGTTGAGTGTTGGTTGCAATATTTTGCGCGACATACCCAAGGGGCTGTTGCACAGTTGCAGCTCGAGCGTGCCACCGTAGTTCTCGTAGAAGCGAGCTACCGATACGGAGTCTACTTTTTTGATGGTCGGTGCTTTCATGCAGGGAGATTATTTATCGCTTTTTTTCGATGTTTTTTTAGTTGGCTTTTTGTCGGTGGTTTCGGCCTTTTTTTTGCGGGGGGCTGTTGTTTTATTTTCAACGGCAGGCTGAGATTCACTGTGTTCAAAGCCTATTTGATTCGTATCTGCATTCTTAACCGCTTGAGAGCAGATGCCGGCCGTCAGGTCACCGCGTAAAATTGCTTCGGCAATGGGGTCTTCAAGCAGTCGCTCGATGGCACGGCGCATGGGGCGTGCTCCATATTGAGGGTCGTATCCCTTGTCCACCAACATGCTCACAACCTCGGGGGAGAGGGTAAGGCTTATTTGTTTGTCTGCCAATCGTTTGATAAGCTTTTGGGCCTCGAGCAATACGATTTTCTCCAAATCTTTGCGCTCGAGCATGCGGAAGACGATGAGCTCATCGAAACGGTTGATGAACTCGGGTCGGAAGTGCTGTTTTGCCGCCTCGCCTATGCGTTCTTTCATGGTTTCGTAGTCGGCTTCTTCATCGCTGATGGCGCCAAAGCCCATGCGCCCTTGGCGTGCTGCCAAACTGGCGCCTACATTCGAGGTAAGAATAATGATGGTGTTGCTGAAACTGACCTTGCGTCCGAGAGAATCTGTAAGACTTCCTTCCTCAAGCACTTGCAGCAACAGATTCATGACATCGGGGTGGGCTTTTTCTACCTCGTCGAAGAGAATGACGGAATAGGGGCGGCGGCGCACCTGCTCGGTGAGTTGCCCTCCTTCATCGTGTCCCACATACCCGGGGGGAGAACCAATCATACGGCTGGTACTGTGCTTCTCCATGTACTCACTCATGTCTACCTGAATGAGTGCCTCTGCTGTGCCGAACATAATCTCTGCCAAGTTGCGGGCAAGGTAGGTTTTACCTACACCGGTGGGGCCCATGAAAAGGAACGAGCCAATGGGGCGACGCGGGTCTTTAATATCTGCGCGGCTGCGGCGCAGCGCGCGTGATATGGCAGAGCATGCTTCGTCTTGGCCTATCACTTTGCTCTTGAGCTCTTCTTCCATGCGCAGCAATTTTTCCGCTTCTTTTTCCTCCATGCGAGAGAGGGGGATGCCTGTCCACTTAGAAATCACCGTCATGATGTCTTCCTCGCTTACTTCTTGGCTGTTGCTGTTCATGGTTTCCTTCCATGCATCGACAGCGACTTCGAGCTCTCGGTTAAGGTCGGCCATGCGGTCGCGCAGTTTGGCTGCTGTCTCAAAGTCTTGTTCTTTAACGGCTTGGCGTTTTTGTTCTTCGAGTTCGCGGCGTGTTTTTTCGTTGTCCTTCAGTTCTTGGGGGCGGGTCATGCGCGCCACACACAGGCGAGAGCCCGCTTCGTCTATCACGTCGATGGCTTTGTCGGGTAAGAATCTGCCGTGCAGATAACGTTTGGCGAGCTGAGCTGCTGCCTCTAAAGCTTTATTGGTGTAATGCACATGGTGGTGCTCTTCGTAACGTGGGGCTATACCTTTGAGTATCAGAATAGTATCTTCAACGGAGGGCTCCCGCACCTGCACCTGCTGGAATCTGCGCTCGAATGCGCCGTCTTTCTCAATATGCTTGCGATACTCGTTGAGGGTGGTAGCACCAATGGCTTGCATTTCGCCACGAGAAAGAGCGGGCTTTATGATGTTTGAGGCATCCATGGTTCCCTCTGCAGACCCGGCGCCGATGAGGGTGTGCATCTCATCGATAAAGAGAATGACTTTCTTTTCGCGCTGTATCTCGTCCATGATGGCTTTGAGTCGCTCCTCAAATTGACCACGGTATTTCGTGCCGGCCAGCATGAGGGCTAAGTCGAGCGAGATAATCTTTTTACCTCGTAAAAATTCGGGTACATCACCTGCCACTATCATTTGTGCAAGTCCCTCCACAATGGCCGTTTTGCCTACGCCTGCTTCACCCAGCAAGACCGGGTTGTTTTTTGTACGACGGCACAGTATTTGGATAACTCGCTCAATTTCGGCGCGGCGGCCAATGACGGGGTCGAGCTCTCCGGCTGCGGCTCGGGCCGTGAGGTCTCGCCCGAAAGCGTTGAGGGCGGGAGTGTCGCCGGATTCTTGCTGTTTGCGGGGGCTGTGACTATTGTGCAAAAAGGCATTGGCATCCTCTTCTTCCTCGTCCGGTCGACCGGGGCGAGAGTTTTGCGGGGAGCCGGCAGTGGGCTCGGTGTTGAAATTGGGGCCCAGTTCGCGCATGATGCTCTCTTTTGCGGACTTGTAACTGAGGCCTACAGAGGTGAGCGCGTCTTTGGCCAAACCACCGTCGTCTCTCAAAATAGCCAGTAGAATATGCTCTGTACCCACGTAGGTGTGGCGCATTTCTCGAGCCTCTGAGCCGGCGGTAGAGAGCATGCGCTTAACTCTGGGGGTGTAAGGCAGGGTGCCTTCATTACCGGCTGCCGTTCCCGGCATGAGCGATGCTTCTATCTTGCTGATAAGATCTTTTGTGTTAACTCCGGCGTTCTCGATAACGGTCACGGCCACACCGTGACCCAATTTGAGCATGCCGAGCAAAACGTGCTCTGCACCAATGTAGTTGTGGTGAAAACGGTCTGCCTCGCGACGAGCCAGATTCAAAACTTGTTGGGCTCTGGGTGTAAAGTTATTCATGGTATGATGGATTCTGTTCTATCAGAGCTCCGAAAAAATCGGTCGTGAGCTCCAACTGAGCAATTAGTTGTTTACAGAAAGAGGAACGTGCCAGTTCAATAGCCGTTTCCGAGCTTTCGGGTGCAAGATAGCGCATGTGGTAGGGGGCCGTTGCTATGTAGTATGTGGCAATGAAGCTGACGATGCTGTCTAAAGTTACACCATCCGCCTCAACGAACCCGGCGATAAGACCTAATCTTAACATACAAAGTGCGTTGATGCACTCTGCGTACTCCAGCCTGCAACTGTAGCGCAGTAAACCATATGCGCGAGATACGGCATCAGACAATACTCCCATGGTTTTGGCGTTATTGACCAAGCGGCTGCGTACTTCGTGCTCTCGTTCGGCTATGGTTAACGCTACATCGTACAGGTGGTTGGCGATTTCTTCCGTGCCACCAACGAGGATGGGTGCCGTGTAGATGACAAAGAGATAGGCGGCATCATCCCCCATGTGAGAGTACAGAGGCGCGATGTTGAGCATCAATTTCTCTAAACCTCGGTTAATTTGCGGCATCATATCGGCCATTACCAAGGCAGGTAATTGCATCACGGTGTATAGCTGAATGCCACTCCCGGATTCCGCCGGCAAGCTGGTAAGTTGCTCACCTTTGGCATTCTCGGCAAACTTGAGTTCTTTGGCGAGCGTTGCGCATATTTTTTCGGCCTTCTGTATCAAAGGTTGGTGTTGAGATTCTGAAGAGAAAAGATGCATTACCAAATGCTCCTCTTCATTCACCATGAATGTGGTATCTTGCTTGCCATTGATGACGATGTGACAGCCACTTTGTCTGGCTGCCATGCATTGGCTTATCTGTTTTCTCTCCAACAGCACGCGGCGTTGCGTGTAACTCAGGTTTGTCATTTCGGCATAATACGCCGCTGTCTTGTTGCCGGGTAATTTTTGTATGACCGGTAATATCTTGTCGGCTACGGCTTTTCGGCCTTCCTCGGTGCTCCATCCGGGGTAGGTATGTCCGGCCAAGTTTCGCACGACTCGTGCCATGGTGCCGATAATGACGTCTTCCTCATCCCCGGCGTTCATAAACCACGGGGGAAGTTTCTTCATCAATGAGTTAAATGACTTAGCCATATTTCATTATCAACTTAATTCACGAATACGGTCGCGCAACTCGGCTGCCTTTTCATAATCCTCTCTCTCAATGGCCTCTCGCAATTGCTGCTCGAGCTTTTTTAGTGTGAGAGCAGGGGACTCCTCGTGCGTTATGGCCGGTGGTGGTTGTGTATTGTTCTCGGTGGCGGGGGGGGACTCCAATTCCCGAGCAAACACGCTGTAACAATCGGGACAACCTAAGCGCCCTGTGCGACGGTGTGCTTCAAGGGTAAAATCGCATACAGGGCAACGCACCATTGCATCAGCCTCTGCCGATACCCCATCGTCCATTCTCGGGTCGCTTAAGAACTTGCTGTCTGCCAGTTCTTTGACCAAGTCTTCAACTTTCTTCTTAAACTCCTCGGGAAAAAATTGCTCAGCAAATGAAAGCGATTGAGGGTCAAATAAACCCTTTTTGCGGGCGCAGCTCTCGCACAGGATAAGCTCTGTTACCTGTCCGTTCACAATTTGCGTCAGCTGCATCGACGCACGTTTCCCACATATTTGGCACTTCTTCACGAAAGCGCATTATACGCCGATTTTATCCCATATTCCAGCCTGCAACGTGTCTTTTTGTGTCAGTTGTATTAACATAATATCAGAGAGTTTGTTTTACATCGATTTTGGATTAAGAAATAAGGTGTTCATCCGTGAAAATTGCGTTTCTGAGGTAGCGTGTCGAAAAAAAACTTGCTGAATTGCAAGACCAAATGCGACAGTAAGTGATTTTTCTTCAATTTACGCTGCAATTTTGAGAAAATGGAGCTTTTCTGTTCGTGCCATGTGGCGTGCTGATTTGCCTTTAAAGATGCGTC
>SUVK01000061.1 GCA_015062055.1 Akkermansiaceae bacterium | reverse complement strand
GACTCGGGCTATGGCCACTTATTACTGTCTCGAGCTTTTACTGGTCACCCCGGATGCAGAGGCAACGGATAAGGAGTTTATGGCCTTTTTGTTGCTGGATAAACATGAACCCGCAACGGCTTTCTTTAAAGGATTGGCAAAAAAGAAGGTATCATCAGACATAGCCGCCGAGATGATGACCAAATTCCGCAGTATTTATGATGAAGACCCCAAAAAAGCCTTCCGCTCCATTAATTCCATCACGGCATCTGCTAACAAGATGTTTGTGAAAAAATATTACCCCTACGATAAAAAAGAAATTGAAAAACACATAAGCTCAATCCTTAAAACCCGCCCGAGCAACGGGGCTGATAAAGCCCAGCAAGAGGCCATTAACCTCTGCAATGTGTACCGCTTTATTTGTGGTGTTGCCCCCTCTCTCAAATATGACAAAGAGTTCGGTAAACAAGCAGAAGAAGCTGCGGCTGCTTGCAACCGTGCCGGGCAAATATCTCATGCCCTGGGCCACTATACGGATGCTTGCAATCTGCACTCCGGTATGGATGAACGCGTAAAATCCGTGCCCGGCTATGTGCATGACCCCGGTGGCCCCAATCGCGAAGCTCGCGGACACCGTAATTGGTTGCTTGACCCCGCCGCTGCTAAAGTGGCATTCGGCCAATCCGGTCAATACCATGCCATGAGAGTGATGGATACCTCTTGTACCATCAAGCAGAAAGGCCCATACAGTTACCCCGGGCGCGGCTATTTCCCCGTGCGTTATCTGCATGGAGATGGCTGGAGCTACCACGCCGGCCCCGCTGCTCCCGTGGGGGAAAATCCCAAAATTGAAATGTGGCGTCTGTTGCGCGCCCCCAAGAAAAAAATTACTAAGGCAGACCTCTCCCCCTCTCGCGCCATCCCCGTAAAAGAAATGTTCTGCCACACAAATTATATCGTATTTGAACCCGATTTGGACGATAAAAACTTTAAGCGTGACAAAAACGGTAATCTCATCGGGGTGTATTTTATACGCGTCTCCTGGCGTGGTTATAAAGATGAGTACGTTGTTGAGTTCTATTGATGATAGATCTGTAAACGCTTCGCTTTTATTGAATAACCTCTCATATTTCACCCCTCAAAATTGCCCCTGCCTTGTTCGGCAGGGGCAATAGGCTTACCTACTCCCTCTTCGGTTTAATTTTACCGCAAAATGGGTTTTCCTCACGCGCTGCAACAATTAGGTAAATAGCAATTTGCTGTAGTTTCACCATCGTAACGGCCTATATCGCGCCACACGGCATTATGATGTACACGTTGTAACATGAGGTTAGTGGTAATTCAGATGTCGAAACAGGCAAAGAAATCTCATAGTTTCGACGCGTTATAATCTATTTATCCCTACGTTTTGCAAATTTTTTTATGGTACGTGATAGATTTTTACGTTTTTGATGCTCTTTATTAGCGTACATTGCGTGCTGATATACCTTCAGCCGCCTCTTAATAAAATCACCATAAAAATAACAACGTAATACACCATACCATGAAGTTCAAATCAAAAATTACAGTAACCCTCGCTGCAACTCTTGCTCTACTTCTCAGTGCATGTTCGGATGATAGCGAGCTCCGCAGAGCAGTGCGTGAGAGAAATATCAAGGAAGTTGAGAAAATACTCAAAGATGCCGATTTTGATATCAACAAAGCAGATGAAAACGGATATGCTGTGCTTCACTATGCCGTTAAAGAAAATAATCTTGAGGTGCTCAAAGCCTTGCTTACGGTTAAAAAAATTGACATTAACAGACTTACTACCCCTAAACAAAAATTTGAAGGTTGTGATACACCGCTTTCTCTTGCCATAAAATTAGGACACACTGAATGCGTCAAAATCTTGCTTGAACACGGTGCTTCGGCAGATAGTTATATGCTCCGAGAAGCTATTCAAAACGGGCTCGTAGAATGCGTTGAACTGCTTGTAGCAACTCCGGGGGTCAACGTAAATGAAGAGGATATTCTGTACGGCAAGACTCCTCTCTCCATCGCATCTGAAAAGGGTGATTATCAGAGTGTTAAAATCTTGCTTGAAAATGGAGCAGATGTCAATAAGCTTGCTGCTCATCAGTATCCTATATCTTATGCGGTTAAAAGTGGTAATGTCATGTGCATAGAGCTGTTACTGCAGCACGGCGCCAATGCGAGCGATGGCATTAACATGGCAACCCGGGTCGGTAGCATTGCTATCATTGATTGTCTGCTCAAAAACGGCGCTAACCTGAATGATTGCATTTGGTATGCCGGTACACATAATAACATAGAAGTAATCGACTATTTGTTGGAGAAAGATGCGAGCCTGAACGCCGCTCTGAGAGGCGCTGTCTGCGGTGGAGAATCTGCCACCATCATGTATCTTCTTGCCAAAGGTGCTGACCCGAATGAAGGTCTTTGGGCTGCTGCTTATTATGAGAAATTGGAAATTCTCAACAGGCTTCTTAAAATGGGAGCCAATCCCGACAGTGGTCTCCGGGGTGCAGCCCAAACCGGTAACCCGGAACTCGTTAAACTCATGCTGGAAAAAGGGGCGGACCCGAATCAAGGCCTTTGGCAGGCTGTTTCTGAAGGGAATATAGAAATTGTCACCTATCTGATTGAGCGAGGGGCATCACCCGTTACTACCCTTCAATACGCGGCTCAAACCGGCAATATAGATATTGTTGAGCTTGCAATGCAGAAAGAACCGAATGCGAATGTGGGAATTTTGCATGCAGCGTTCGGTGGTTCTGCAGAAGTGTTGCAATACCTGTTAGTAATTCCGGGCATTGATATCAATATGGCCGATTCGGAAGGCGATACCCCGCTTATTCTCGCAGCAATGGAAGGCCATGCCGAATGTGTGAAATTGCTCCTTGAGATTCCCGGCATTGATATCAACAAGTGTGATGCGTATGGCAACACGCCGCTTGCTCTCGCAGCAATGGAAGGCCATGCCGAATGTGTAAAACTGCTGCTTGCGGCTCAGGGTGTTGACGTCAACAAGGGTGATGCGTATGGCAACACGCCGCTTGCTCTCGCAGCAATGGAAGGCCATGCCGAATGCGTAAAACTGCTGCTTGCAGCTCAAGGGGTTGACGTCAATAAGGTAAATGTTGCCAATTCATCCGCCCTTTATTGGGCTGCTAAATTCGGCCATGCGGAATGTATGAAACTCCTCTTAGCTGTGCCGGGTATTGATATCAATTATGCCAATAAGTTTGGCGAAACTCCCCTTTATTGGGCTGTAAAAGAAGGGCTCACTGAGTGCGTAAAACTTCTCCTGGCTGCACCGTCTATCAACGTAAATGTGGTAGCTGCAGATGGAAAAACACCGCTGCACATTGCAGCAGAGAAAGGAAAACCCGAAATAGTGAAACTTCTGCTGGCTGCTCCCGGTATCGATGTCAATCTGTCTGATGCTCAGGGGATTACCCCGCTTATTCATGCTGTTATCGCAAATAACACCGAATGTGTTGAATCCATTCTCGCCACACCCGGTCTGGATATTAACAAGGCAGATAATAATGGCAGAACACCGCTCTTCTGGTGCAGAAGTCAGGGTGTAGAGGAAATGCTCAAAGAAAAGGGAGCCCAATAATCACCTCATGTCAGGCAATATAAGAATTTCTGAGACGTAACAAACTCAAAAAACAAAATTATGAAAATAACAAATGCAATATTAAGTGCCGTATGCGGCATGTTCATAGCAGGTGCCCCGGTGGTAAACGCAGCCCCGGAGTCAAGCGAGGTGAATAATATCACTCTGATTGTCCCGAACTCAGAGTTGGTGGATGCAGATACAGAGGCATCGGTGGTCGCCATGATTAATAATATGCTTGGTCACATAAATCTGAATGTTTCTGAAAAGGAAGCGCAAGATATACTCCGTAAAGCCGAAACCGGTGATGTAGAATCAATCACCGCATGCGGGTTCTGCTATATTCTCGGGCTCGGCGGCATAGAGCAAGATATCCATAAGGGGATGTCGTATTTAGTGAAGGCCGCACAAGAAGGCGACGAACAGGCCTTAATGATGGTTGGTGGTATGTACATGAGTGGTATCTTCGGCGAAGAATATTTGATGCAGGGGGTAAGAATCATGGAAGTGTTGGCGGAAAAATCACATCCGTATGCTATGTACATGTGCGCTCTTATCCATATGGCTGAAGGTGATTATGAAACATCAAGTTATTGGTATAACCGGGTTATCTCTCTGAATGATCCGAAATTCATACAATTGCTGCGGCTGGTCAAGAAGTCGTTGATTGAAACTGCAGAGCAGGGGGATGCCATAGCACAAGGCTCCTTAGCCTTTATGTATGTGGTTGGTGCTTTTGGGTTTGAAGAAAATCACGGAGAAGCATTCAAATGGTGTAAGCGTGCCGCTGCACAGGGCGAACCCGATGCCATATTGATGTTGGGCAGTTTCTATGAAGAAGGAATCGGTACTGCAAGGAATACTCAAAAAGCAATCTATTATTACAGTAAAGCCGCCGAAATGGGGGTTGAGGGTGCTCAAGAAGCGCTCGATGCGTTGAAAACATCCCTCGAAACAACCAAGGCTGTTATTGAGCTGAACCAATGATTGATATTGGCGAGCCGAGATTTGCTCGGCTCGCCTTTCACTTGCATATCTGTAACAAAGTTTGACACGTTGCCTTTTTGGCTTGTCAAAGGTGCGCTGAATTGCTAGGATGACAACATGATACGTAGCATAATATCCGCCGTGTTGTTATTAGCCGCCCCTGTGGTGGATGCCGCTTCTAAGTCCAAGGCTCCCAAGACCCTGCCCGGTGGGTGGGTGTATGAGTGGGGTGATGAGTTTAACGGTAAAAAACTCAATGAGAAAAAATGGGCGTACGAGCTTGGGGTGGTGCGTAATCCCGGGGCATCTCAAGCCTATACCAAAGACTGTGTAAAGGTACGCAATGGCAAGCTTATTCTGATTTCCAAAGCCGCAAAAACCCCTAATTGCAACTATAAAAAGGGTAGTGAAAAATGGATGGAACGAATAGAGTACCAACCCTTTGCCAGTGGCTCTGTGACTACTCGCGGTGTGAAGCATTTTGAAGCCCCCGGGCGTTTGGAGTTTCGTGCCAAGATACCCAAGGGTAAGGGGGTATGGCCTGCTATTTGGACCATGCATGTCAACAATTACGGCTGGCCCGCCAACGGCGAGATTGATATTCTGGAGCACATCTCTCAAGAGCCCGGCACTTGCTACTCCATCTTCCGCTGGGGCAGAAATGGCGGCAACCAAGAGCATAAGGTTATTCGCACTACTCGGATTCCCGATTACAGCAAGGGGTTTCATACCTACGTGTTGGAGTGGGATGATGAAGTCATGCGCATTTTGATTGATGATAAAGAGATAGGCCGCGTGAATATTGCCGATGCCAATTACCCCAACGGCGATAATCCCCTCAAAACCCCCTGCTATATCATCATGAATACCGCGCTGGGCGGGCAGGGTACTTGGCCCGAAAAGGCCGACCCCAAAGATTACCCCGTGCAGTTTGAAATCGATTACGTACGCTACTACACTAAAAAGAAAAAGTAAGGCTGCCGGCACAGTCTGCTGATACGGCGTGTCTCGCAGTTTGATAAATTGCACCCGGCTATCGGTCGGGCTTGCAATGTAGGGGCTTTTGTGATACAATGTTTTTTCTCACCTAATTAAACCATTCACACAACGATGAACGCAATTCCTAACGTATTGGCAGGGCGCTACGCCTCTGACGCCATGAAGTCCATCTGGTCCGCAGAGGGCCGTATTGTGCTGGAGCGCGAGTTCTGGATCGCCGTCATGAAAGCCCAGAAAGACCTCGGGCTTGATATACCGCAAGAGGCCATAGATGCCTACGAGAGCGTTAAGGAACAGGTGAATATTGAGGCTATCAACAATCGCGAGCGTATTACTCGCCACGATGTGAAGGCCCGCATTGAAGAGTTCTGCGACCTTGCCGGCCACCAGCACATTCACAAGGGAATGACCAGCCGTGACCTTACGGAAAATGTTGAGCAGTTGCAGGTGTGGCGCAGTATGCAAATTATTCGTGATAAGGCAGTAGCCGTTCTCGACCGCATGAGCCGCCACGCAGCAGCTTGGCGCGATGTTGTGTTTGGTGCCCGCACCCACAACGTGGCCGCGCAAGCCAGCACCATGGGTAAGCGCATCGCCATGTTCGGCGAAGAAATTGTCCATTGGACCCATGCTTGGGTGAGTATGATGCAGCGTTACCGCGTGCGTGGTCTCAAAGGTGCTGTAGGGACACAGTTAGACCAACTTTCTCTCTTTGCCAAGAACCCCGCCACCGTTACCGAGCTCGAGAGCCGCATTTGCGCCCACCTCGGTATCGCTACCAAGTGGATGAATGTAGGCCAGGTATACCCCCGCTCGCTCGACTTCGAAATTATCTCCGGTTTGGTGGGCTTGGCCAGTGGCCCGAGCAGCTTCTGCAAGACTTGGCGTCTCATGGTGGGGCACGAGCTTTGCACCGAGGGCTTTGCCAAGGGGCAAACCGGCTCCAGCGCCATGCCCCATAAACAAAATCCCCGATCCTGCGAGCGCGTGAACGGTTTCCATGCTATCCTTAAAGGGCACCTCACCATGATTGCCGGTATCATCGGCGACCAGTGGAACGAGGGCGACGTATCATGCTCGGTTGTGCGCCGCTGCGTGCTGCCCGATGCTTTTATGGCGGCCGATGGCTTGTTTGAGACCTTCCTCACCGTGCTCGACCAAATGGATATCTATAAACCCGTGATTCAGACCGAGCTGAACCGCTACCTGCCTTTCTTGATGACCACCACCATTATGATGGCAGCCGTGAAGCGTGGCGTGGGCCGTGAAGAGGCGCACGAGGTAATCAAGGAACACGCCGTGGCCGTGTCCGATGACCTGCGCCGTGGCAGCATCTCTCAAAACGACTTGCTCGACCGCTTGGGGGCTGATGGGCGCCTGAAGCTCAGCCGCGACGAGATTCAAGAAATCTACGATGCCAACGCCGGTGATACCGGTATGGCCGGTGCGCAGACCGATGCCTTCTGCGCTATGGTGCAAGAGCTCGCCACGGCATACCCCGCCGGTGTGGGCTATACCCCCGGTGCCATTCTGTAAAAAAACTCAGGTGTTCTCAACGCATGGCTACAGTGCAAGAGCGTGTTCTGTTTGAAAACGAGGCTTTTCGTCTGACGGCGACCGGCCTGCAGCAGAGCAATGGCCTTGTTGCCGAGCTAGAGGACATCCAACGCCTGCATATCTCCCGCAATGGGCAGCACCTGCGTACGGTAGAATTGCCGGAGCTGCCCGCCGGCTATACAGGCATGCGTAGCAGTATTCCGCTTCTCACCGCCATGTATCGCATGGCGGTGAGAGAGCTGCGAGCCAATATCCACCAAGGCGCTTTATTGCTGGCCGGTGCCAGCTGGTCGACGGTATGGACCCGCGATATCGCCTATGCTGCCGCATTGGGCGCCTCGTTGACAGAGCCTACCGCCGTGCGCAACAGCTTGGCATCTCGTGTAAAAGACGGCATTGTGCTGCAAGATACCGGTACGGGGGGGGGCTGGCCTATTTCGACAGATCGCGTGGCATGGGCCATGGGGGCATGGTGTTTGTATGAGTCTACGGGAGATACCGATTGGCTAGAATACAGCACACAGGTGCTGATAGATACCATTGCTCAAGACGACGCAACACTGCCCGCCGACTCTGTATTGCGCCCCGGCGAAACCTCATTTATCGATTGGCGAGAGCAAAGTTACCCCGCCCATATGAGCATGGCCGATATTGGTGCATCATACGCCTTTGGTACCAATGTGCTGCATTGTATGGCCCTGCGTATCGTTGCCCGTATGCTCGACGAGCAGGACCGCGCTCCGGAAGCTGCCCACTATGCGGAGCGCGCCGCCATCCTCAGCACCGCCATTCAGGAAAATTTCTGGAGCCGCGCCAACATGCACTTCAGCATGTACCGAACGGCAGATGGCTATGCCGACGACCGTGTAGATTCTTTGGCAACAGCCTTGGCCATCTTCTGCGGCTTGGCCGGCGAGCACGCCCGCCGTGCACTTGATTCTATACCTCGCTCAACCTGGGGCACTCCCGTTTTTTCTCCCTACCGCACCGATATCAAGGACAGTTACCACAACCGCGCCGTATGGCCTTTTCAAGAGGCTTATGTCATGCTGGCCCATGCCTCGTTGGGTGATGCAGAAGGTGCCGCGTTCTCCATGGCTTCGTTATTGCGTGCTGCGATGGCGTTCGGCTCCAATAAAGAAAACTTTCATGCCGAAACCGGAGAAGCGGAAGATACTCTGCTCAACTCCGACCGCCAATTATGGAGCGTCAGCGGCATGCTGAGCATGTTCTATTATGGGCTCTTCGGTATTCGCTACGAGCACGATAGCCTCATATTCTCTCCCTGTGTGCCTAAGCAGTTCGCCGGTAGTCATTGGCTGACAAACCTGCGTATTCGCGAGATGGAGCTCAATGTGCACATCAATGGTTATGGTACCGAGATTGCTCAGGTTATGATAAACGGTAAGGCCGGGTCCCATATTATCCCCTTGGAGACCCAAGGGCATTTGCATGTTGAAATAGAGTTGATGCCCGATGAGGATGAAGCCCCTCGAAATTTCCCCATGGCCTATGAGGATTTGCCCGAGCCCTTGTGGGATAGCCCCGATGCCACTCGCCTTTGTTGGCACCCGGTAGCGGGGGCCGAAACTTACTACATTTATGCCAACGGCAAAGCCATAGGTACTACACCCGATTGCCAATACCCATTACCCAAGAGTGCAAAGTCTTTCAATGCGTACCGCGTGCAGGCCGTGGCCGGTAGCCGCACCTCGGGGTTCAGTGCCCCGTTTGAATGCCCCGCTCCCGGGACTCGCCAATACCTGCAGCCCCTCCGTATAGGCGAGCATGCAGAGTATGCTGTCAAGAATCAACAAGCGTGGCTTAATACGGAGCTTTGCACCTCGCTGCTCAATTACGAACCGGTAACCTTATCGGCAGGTAAATATGCCGTATGCGTGCAGTATTGCAATACCACCGCTTCTAAGCGAGATGGCGATACTTGTGCCCTGCGCGAGCTCTTGCTCAACGGCGCCCCCGTGGCGGTTGTTCCCTTGCCCCACCATACAGATGATGCGAACGCCCATGAATATGCCCTTACGGCTGCCGTAACCGTAGAGGTCGCTGAGGGTGAGCATGTCTTCTCGTTGCGTTATAACCCTGCTACCTGTACCAATGCCAACGGCACCCTCAATCAATGTATGGTGCGCGCCTTGCAGCTCACTCTCTTGGCCTGAATCATCCTATGAGTACTCCCGCCCCTTATAAAGTTTTGTTCGTTTGCTTGGGCAATATATGCCGTAGCCCTGCTGCCGAGGTTATTTTTAATGCCGCCGTTAAGGCTGACGGCCTTTCGGCCCACATCAAGGTAGATTCTTGCGGTACGGCATCGTACCATACCGGCTCACGCCCCGATTCGCGCATGCTTGCCGCCCTGGAACGCGCGGGCTTTGTTTATGGCGGCCACCGCGCCCGCACCTTCCGCCGTGCCGATTTTTCGGATTTCGACCTCATTATCCCCCAAGACCATTGCAATGAAGAAGATATTCTTGCCTTGGCTCGCCATAGCGCAGATGCTGCTAAAGTGCGGGGGATGTGGAACTGGTTTGCCGCCGGAGAAACGGAAAAAGACGTGCCGGACCCCTACTATGGTGGTCCGGCCGGGTTTGATGCTGTTGTAGCCTTGTTGGCTCGGGCTTCTGCGCAACTGCTGGCAGATGTGCGAGAGCGGTTGTAAAATCAGAAATTGAGGCTGGGGCCCGGTGCTTTTTCTTTGGCGCCTGCTGCTTTGAGCATGTCAGATATCTCAGGGTTGAACGTGCGATCCAGCACGCTCATGCCACTTTTATCAGTCGCATTGACATCGGCCTTTGCCTCAATCAGCACCTTTACTAATTGAGGGTTGCGACGGCCTACGGCATAGTGAAGCGCCGTTTTGCCTGTTCTGTCTTTTGCATTCACATCGGCCCCGTATTGTAACAGTAATTGGGCGCACTTTACCGCTTCTTCAGCATCCGTGCTATGCTCGATAAGCATCATCAGCGTTGTTTGACCGCTCCCGGTGAGCCCTTTGGCTTGCATGCCGGCATCCAAAAATAATTGCAACACCTCTGCACGGCAATTGCCCCTCAAACATCTTGAAAAATCTTCTACTGTCGGTTTAAACCCTTTCTCTTGCAATTTGGCGACCGCGGCTTTGCGTTTAGCCGGGTCTATCTTACCGGTGTTTGCTGCCTTGGGTGTATTCTCTTCTCCGCATGACGTTATGATTAAGGGTGCCGTCAAACAAACTGCTGCTACGCCTAAGGTCCTGAGTTTGAAGTTTGTGTTCATGTTAATCGTGGATGTCGGCAAGGGTATATTCTTGCTGCTCTTTTGTCAATTGTTTTCTCAAAAAAAAGCGGCACAATTCTCAGATTGTGCCGCCTCGTGTTCAAATCTATCCGGTTATGCTTATTGGTGTTGTACTACAACGGGGCCGCCAATATTTACCTGAACATTGTTGCCGTTCGCGTCCGCCTCCTGTTCGGAGATGGTGAACAAGTTGGTGCGGAAGTCGATTTTCACAACGGCACCACCGCGAAGGTCGACTACCTGACCACCACCGTTCTCGCCCTCGGCAATAGCCTGGTTGAAGAAGTTGATGAGTGTAGTGTTACCGTCTTGAGATTGCTGGGTGGAAATGATGAGCTCTGCTTCGGTGGGTACACCTTCTTCATCGTAGTAGCAGGTGTAAATGTAGCCGGCGGTAGGACCACCTATGGAGCCTACGTTGATGCCCCCTACTACGCCAGGTGCCTGTTGGGAAATAAGTTTGCCGTCGGCATCACAGGTGTCTATAACATTGTAGCCGGGGAATTGCTTGTTCGGGGTAATATACAGCCAGCCGGCAAAGCCGTTCTGAAGAATAATCATCTTGGCGCCACTAGCAAACTCTTCTGCCGTTACTTTGGTGGGTTCATTATCGTTGCCGCCACCGCAGCCGGGAAGGAGTACGAGAGTCGAAATTGCTGCCAACAGAATACCGAAAAACTTTTTCATGTTTTGTGAGATGGTTAAAGTGTGATAACGCTACCAGTCTACCAGTACTGTTCCTCAAGTCAAGCCAAAATTCTTCAAAAACGTTTTTTTTCGCTTTTTTGTCATAAGAAGTATCCTCTCGTTAACAGAAAAACCACCAAGTGTATGACTTGTACTTGGTGGTTTTTTGATAGCTTTTTTTGGCACTGCGTCAAAAAAGTCGCGGAATGACGGACTGAGGCGCGCCAACCATCAAGAGTTGTGGTAATATGTGGTTGGAATGAACATTATACCAGCTCTTGAAATGAAAGGCTG
>SUVK01000060.1 GCA_015062055.1 Akkermansiaceae bacterium | reverse complement strand
CGCAGAGGTGCGCCAGCCTTTCATTTCAAGAGCTGGTATAATGTTCATTCCAACCACATATTACCACAACTCTTGATGGTTGGCGCGCCTCAGTCCGTCATTCCGCGACTTTTTTGACGCAGTGCCCGTTTTTTTATTAGCCTTAGGTCTGGATTGCATTGCTGTCGCAATGGCCGTCATGTGTATCACAGGTCTTATCAGCGGTAATGAAGTCGCTACGCAACAAGGCTTACACGGTTTCGCGCTTATGTCGTTTATTGCCTGCATGAGTGGCAGCGAAGATTTCCGCAATAAATTCAAGCAAAGCATAAGCGGAGAACTAGACAAAGGATTAAACGGCGTTTTAGGCATCATCTTTATTACCGTAGGTTATTTTATAGGTGCGGCTATAGGCGGTATTATTCTTATACCGTGCATGATTATGCTGCACGTGCAAGGCTTAATTAAAAGCTTACGATAATGATGATAAATACATACGCTTGAGGCAAGATATCGGCTCGCTAAATCAACGTTTAGCGAGCCTCTTTGTTTGTTTGAATATGTTCTTAGTATAGGCAACCGGCTTTGTTGATGATATGGAGGCAGGGTAAGGATAATGCGCAAAGTGTCAGACTTAGAGCTTGAAAGGCAGGTGCCGAGGTGATAGGCTTGTTGTTGATGAAAAATTTTGCATTAACAGCTATCGTAACAGTGGTGGCAGCAGCCGTAGCCCAAGCCACCCCGATAAGTGCCGCGGCCAAAGACGCCCAATCGGCAGCCAATGAATACCGCGCCGCCGTTATGGCCTGTGATATGGGCTGGTGCTGCGACTCGATGTACCCGCCCATCAAACGCACCTTGGCAGACCGCTTGGCCAGCCGCACCCAGGGTGATAATACCGACTACATTATGGGCAAGAAGAAAATGTCACCCGAAGAAGCCCAAGCCCGCATGAAAAAGAACTTGGATGCCCTGCGCTCTCAATATGTTGAGATGGGGCGCCAAATGAAAGCAGGCGGTTTCAAGGTAGAGCGATTCGTGATTGGAGCCCCCTATGCAGAGTACGAGCTGGTGAGCTCGAGCAGCGCCCTGCACTCTGTGCGCAAAGGCTCTCAGAAAAAGACTTACCAAGAAGCAGAAGACATCAAATTGCAAGGAGACCGAAGCCGCTTGGTCGTGTTGCCCACCACCCTGTGGTTCAGCGTGCCCGACCCCGCCACCGGCCGCCGCATACGCATGGAGCGCCGCGACTTCATCTACGCCGTGCGAGACGAGGCCTATCGCGATAATGTTAACAGCCGCGGTACCGTGCAGAATAAGTGGTATTTTATTGACAGCAACACCAGCGTCAATACCCTGCGCACCTATTTCCCGACCCTGCCGCTGAATATCAAAACACCCGATACCGGCGACCGCCCGCTGCAATAACTTGCATGCAAGCCGAGGAGTACCGCTGCCGGTACTCCTCTTGCCCCGCCCTACACCACCCTCTGCAGCATATGCTCATCTCTCAAACAGAACTCGACTTCTCCCCTGCGGGCTTGCTCTCCGGCGGGCGGGGGTTCGAGTACCGCCCGCAGCAGCAAGAGATGGCCATGGCTGTAGCTACTGCCCTGCAAAACCGAGGGGCATTGCTGGTAGAAGCCGGCACCGGTGTGGGTAAATCACTGGCTTATTTGATACCGGCGGTGAGGTATGCGCTGGAGAATGACCGCAAGGCCATTATCTCGACCCACACCATCAATTTGCAGGAGCAGTTGTTTCATAAAGACATACCCACGGTACGCAAGGCCCTGCAAAGCGATTTCAGCGCCGCCTTGCTCAAAGGGAGGGCCAATTACCTGTGCCGCACGCGTCTGAAACGCGCCTTGGAGCAAGCCACAGACCTATTTAACCAAGCCGAAACCAAGCAACTGCACGATTTGTTGGCGTGGTCTCGCGACTGCGGGGAGGGGTCTCTGGCAGAGCTGCCGCCCGAGCTGGGCATAAGCCCCAAAGTATGGGCGCAAGTTTGCAGCGAAAACCACGTGTGCACCCCGCGCAACTGCGGGCCCGATTGCCCCTACCAAGCCGCCCGCCGCAGGGTGGACGAGGCGCAGGTCGTGGTACTTAACCACACGCTTTTCTTCGGCTTACTCTCGATGGCCGACCTCACCCGCGCCGAGCAAGACCCCTTTGACGAAACGGCCCGGCAGGTACCCTCGTTCATCTTCCCCAACGACTTTGTTATTTTAGACGAAGCACACACCATCGAAACCGTAGCAGCCAACCAGTTCGGGCTTTCACTGGGCGAGGCAGAGCTGCGCTACGACCTGCTGCGCCTGTACAACCCGCACACCCACAAAGGCAGCCTGCGACACTTTGCCACACCCAAGCTGCTGCACTACATAGAAGAGGCCCAAAGCGCGGCCGAAGAGTTTTTCAGGTGTGCGAGGTTAGATTGCCGGTTAGACGAGCACCAGGGCTGCGTGCGCCTGCGCCAACCGGAGTGGACGGAGGACATACTCTCGCCCGCGCTGCATACCGTAGAATGCGAGGTAAAGCAAATGGCGCAGGTAGAAGAGAACGAGGTGAGCCGCGCCGAGCTCATGGACATAGCAGCGCGCTTGTTAGCGTACCGCAATTCGGCAGCAGAGCTCATACGCCTCAGCGAGGCCGACACCTCGGTATACTGGGCAGAGAGCGCGGGCAGCGAGCGGCAGTACATGACGCTGCGCTCGGCCCTCATCAACGTGGCCGACACGCTGCGCGAAAAGTTGTTCGAGACCGGCAACACCTGCATTTGCACCAGTGCCACCTTATCTACGGGAGACCGCGCCATGGGGTACTTTGCCGGACGCGTCGGCGCCGAAAGTGCCGAAACCCTGCAAATAGGCAGCCCTTTTAACTTTGCCGAACAAATGCGCATTGTAGTGGCCCGCAGCATGCCGCCACCCCCGCCCGCCGGTGATGACGAAACCTACCGCCCGGCGCTTTTCGAACGCATCTGCCGCGCGCTGGTAGAGAGCGATGGGCGCGCCTTCGTGCTTTTTACCGGCTACAATCTCATGAAAGAGATGGCCGCCCTGCTGCGCCCATTTTGCGTAGAGCATGGCTGGCCCCTGCTGGTGCAGGGCGACGGGCAAGACCGCAGCAGCCTGCTGCGCAAATTCAAAGACAACGTAGGCAGCGTACTGCTGGGTACCGATAGTTTCTGGACGGGTGTGGATGTACCCGGCGAGGCGCTCTCGCATGTGATTGTCACCAAAATACCCTTCGAGGCCCCCACCAACCCACTTACCGAGGCGCGCATGGAGGACATCACCGCGCGCGGTGGCAATGCATTCAAAGACTACTCACTGCCCGAGGCGCTTCTCAAGTTTCGGCAAGGAGTGGGCCGGCTCATACGCTCAAAATCAGACACCGGCATCATCACCTTGCTCGACTCTCGCATCACCTCCAAATTCTACGGCACCAAGTTTATGTATGCCCTGCCCGGCAACGCCCCCCGCCGTTTCGAGTAAACCCGGCCCCGCTGCCGTGTTTTTACGGAGTATAGCGGATTTTGGGCTTCACAAGCATACAAAAATTGTGTAGAATCAACGGCATGACAAGCTATAGCGCACCGGCCAAGATTAATCTTTCTCTCAAAGTAATGAGCAAGCGTGAAGATGGTTTCCATAATGTGGACATCTTGATGGCGCGGTTGGATTTGGCCGATAAGCTGGATTTTCACAACTCTCGCACCACTACCTTGTTGTGCGAAACACCCGGCATACCGACAGACGAGAGCAACTTGGTTGTAAAAGCTATACGCGAATTTGAAAAAGCCTATGGCCGCAAAGCCAAGCAGCGTATCACCCTTACCAAGAACATACCGTTCGGGGCGGGTTTGGGCGGGGGCTCGGCAGATGCCGCCATCACCCTGCAAGCGGTTAACGAGATTTTGGGCACCGGGTATTCTGCCGAAGAGCTGCACGCCATGGCCACAGCTGTGGGCAGCGATGTACCGTTCTTCCTCAACCCCGTTATCAGCCGCTGCACCGGCAGAGGCGAAATCGTAACCCCCGTGCCGGAGTTAGCGGGGTGGACCAGCCCCATCGTGCTCATCAAGCCGCAGTTCGGCGTCACCACCCCCTCTGCCTACAAGGGCCTGCACGGTGCCCACCGTATGAAGGGGGTTACCTATAATGCGCAAACGGTAGATGGCATCAAGCTGGTCAATGAGTTAGAGCGCTCCGTCTTCACCAAGTTCCCGGTGCTGGGGCTGTGGAAGATGTGGATGCTGCAACAACCCGGCGTGCGTGCCGCGCTGATGAGCGGCAGCGGCTCCACCCTTTATGCCCTCACCGAAACCCCCGAGCACGCCCGCGCGCTGGCAGAAGCCGCCAAGGCAGAGCTCGACCCCTACCTCTGGACCTACTGCGGCACGGTAAACCCGCAGTAAACACGCGCCTCGAGTTGATAGTAGTATCCATAGACCCGGCCATACGCAACACGGGGTATGCCGTGCTGGAGGGCGACCACAAACACGCCGTCGCGTTAGACTACGGCACGCTCTCCCTGCCGCAAAAGCTACCGCAAAGCGCATGCCTGCTGGCCATACACGAAAAAGTATGCGCGCTTATCGAGCAATGGCAGCCCGATGAGCTGGCAATAGAGGGCATCATCTATGTGCAATCTCACCGCACGGCCATCTACATGGGCTCGGCACGCGCTGCTACCGTGTTGGCGGCTGCGCGTTACGATAAACGCATCATGGAGTACCCCCCCACCTGCGTCAAACTTGCCACCGTAGGCCGCGGCGCCGCCGGTAAACAACAAGTCGCCTTTATGATGCGCGCCATGCTCGGCCTCACCGAAACCCCTGCCCCCGATGCCGCAGATGCCCTCGCCATCGGTTTTACTCACTTGGCCGCCTCGGACCCCCTCAAATCGCACCTTTTCCGCGAAAGAAAGTATATTTGAGCCTCAAATTACCCCAATCCCCCCCAAAAAATGAAAAAAAATTGCCTGAATCGTCAGATTAGGCTTGCAAATGAGTTGTATCCGTTATATTCTCCGCTATGGCAGAAATTCAGCTTGGACTTACATTTGACGACGTGCTCTTGCTCCCATGCCTGAGCACTATTCTTCCCGGCGAGGCCGACCCCTCTTCACAACTTTGCGCGGGTTTCCCGCTGCGCCTGCCCATTCTTTCCGCCCCGATGGATACGGTGACGGAGGTAGATATGGCCATAGCCATGGCACGCGAGGGTGGTCTCGGTGTGATACACCGCAACAACCGCATAGACGACCAAGCCGCCATGGTGGCAAAGGTAAAGCGATTTGAGAATGCCGTTATCACCAAGCCGCTCACCGTAACCAGCGATATGAGCCTCAGCCGCGTGAAGGCCATCATGCTCGAGAACGGTTTCTCGGGCTTGCCCGTAGTGGCAGAGGGCAACCTGCTGGTAGGTATTATCACCGGGCGCGACATGCGCGTGGTAGACGGGCACGACCTCGACAAACTTGTGGTGGCCGATGTGATGACCCCCATGAGCCGCCTCATTACCGGCACCCCCAGCACCACTCAAGAAGAAGCCCGCAAGATTCTTTACACCAACCGTATCGAAAAATTGCCGCTTATCGACGAAAACGGCTGCTTGGTCGGTTTGATTACCGATACCGACATCCGCAAGCGCGAAGCCTTCCAAGAGTCTACCAAAGATGAGTTGGGGCGTCTGCGCTGTGGTGCAGCCGTAGGGCCGGGGCCGGAGTTCTTGGCACGCGCCCGGGCGGTGATTGATGCCGGGGCCGATGCCTTGTTCATCGACGCCGCGACCGGCCACACCAGCCGAGTATTGCATGTTATCGAGAAGCTGCGCGAGCTGGGCAAGCCGGTGGTAGCCGGCAATGTCGTGACCCAAGACGGCGCCCGCGACCTCATCTCTGCCGGTGCCAGCGCCATCAAGGTAGGCGTGGGCCCGGGCTCCATTTGCACCACCCGCATTATCTCCGGCGTGGGCATGCCCCAGTTTACAGCCATTCAAGAGGTAGCCACCGTGGCACGCCCCGCCGGTGTCACCGTGATTGCCGATGGCGGCATTCGCTACTCGGGCGACGCCGTTAAGGCATTGGCCGCCGGTGCCGACCTCATCATGATGGGCGGCATGCTTGCCGGATGCGAGGAAAGCCCCGGTGCCATTGTACACTACCAAGGCCGCAACTTCAAGACCTACCGCGGCATGGGCTCCTTGGGGGCCATGCGTGCCGGCTCGGGCGACCGCTACGGCCAAAACGGCAGCGGCAAGCTCGTGGCAGAGGGTGTAGAGGCCCGCGTACCCTACAAGGGCATGCTGGCAGACGTCATCTTCCAACTGGTGGGCGGTTTGCGCTCGGGCATGGGCTACTTGGGCGCCAAGACCCTGCAAGAGCTGCGCGAGCACGCCCGCTTTGTACGCATCACGGCAGGTGGTCTTCAAGAGAGCCACCCGCACGATGTTACCATTACACAAGACCCCGGCAACTACAGCCGTTAATCTTGCATTTTCACCATACCCCGGTACCGCCGCCCTGCCCCGCAGCGCGGCGGTACCCTTTTTACGGCATCAAATGCGTCAACCCATGCCGAATGCGCTTGCAAATACCCCACAAAAGCGTACAATACCATGCAACGGAAACCACGCGGGCATGGCACCACGGGCTTTCGCTCCAATCATCATTCGCACCTCGCATGTACACCAGCCTTTTTGATATTTTTTCTATCGGCATAGGGCCCTCCAGCTCACACACCATGGGGCCTATGCGCGCCGCAGCCGCCTTTACAGCAGATTTGAAAAAGCAGGGTAAACTGGGGCAAGTCCACAGTGTGCAAGTAAGCCTGTACGGCTCTTTAGCCCTCACGGGCGAGGGGCACGGCACCCCCGGGGCGGTCGTGTACGGCCTGCTGGGGCTAGATACCGAGACCCTCGATTTGAGCATCGACCACATCGGCAAGGTACAGGCAGAGGGGCGCCTGTTATTGGGCGGGGAGCACGGCATCGGCTTTTGTATGGAGCAGGATATAGCACTTGAGTACGACATTACCCTGCCCGAGCACGCCAACGGCATGCGACTGCGCGCTTGGGATGCCACACACACCCTACTGCACGAGGAGTACTTCTTCTCTATAGGTGGTGGCGCCATACGCCGACGCACCGAAATGGGCAATGCCCCGGTAGCAGCCCCCAAGGTACCCTACGACTTCGGCTCTTGCGACCAACTGATGGCCATTTGCCATGAGGAAGAGAAGAGTATTGCCCAAATTGTCATGACCAACGAAAGTTCCCTGCGCTTTCGCGAGCTGGTGCGCAAGCGCATGCACACCATCTGCAATATCATGAGCGCGGCCATAGACCGCGGCGTTGCCACACCCGGCGTGTTGCCCGGCTCCCTCAAACTCACCCGCCGTGCCCCCATCATCTACAAACGCCTCGAACAACTCTTCCACAGCAACGAGACAGATGCCCTCACCATCATCGACTGGATCAATCTGTGGGCCTTTGCCGTGGCAGAGGAAAACGCTGCCGGCGGCCGCGTTGTTACCGCCCCCACCATGGGCAGTGCCGGTATTATGCCCGCCGTGCTCCGCTACTACGAGCGCTACGGCGCCAAAAGTTCCCCCTACAGCCTCGACCAAGGTCGCGAAATTTTCTTGCTCACCGCATCGGCCATTTGCAGCTTATACCGCAACAACGCCTCAATCTCCGGCGCCGAGGTAGGCTGCCAAGGCGAGGTAGGCGTGGCCTGCTCGATGGCGGCCGGTGGCTTGGCCGCTGCCATGGGTGGCACCCTCAAACAAATTGAAAATGCCGCAGAAATCGCTATGGAGCACAACTTGGGCCTCACCTGCGATCCCATCTGCGGCCTGGTGCAAGTACCCTGCATCGAGCGCAACGCCATTGGTGCCGTCAAGGCGGTTAACGCCACGCGACTTGCCCTGCGCGGTGACGGCTCTCACTACGTAAGCCTCGACAGCGTGATTGCCACGATGGACGAAACCGGCCGCAACCTGCACGCCGGGTACAGAGAAACCGCACTGGCCGGCTTAGCCAAAAACGCCCTCACCTGCTGATACCCCCGCCCTACACCCGGCGCATACGCACAAACACCCATTCGTAAATTAAACACCCCTGCTATGTTTTTCTTGCAGGGTAATGGTCCGATTATTGCGTTATCGGGGGGTGAAAATTAATTTTTCGGTAGTTTCGGGCTTGCACTGAGGGATGATAGTGGTATAATAAAACCGTTATGAGTACAGACGCAACGACAACGGAGCTTCCGGCTTCGGTAAAACGATATGCCCTTTACCTGATGGTAATGGCAGGCCTTGGCGGTCTTCTCTACGGTATCGACGTAGGTGTGATTGCTGCGGCCCTCCCGTATATTGAAAAGACCTCCACCTACACCCCGCAAGAGATTTCTCTTGTCGTGGCAGCCGTGTTGGCAGGCTCGGTACTTTCCTCCCTGTTTGCCGGCATGTTGGCCGAGTGGCTGGGACGCAAGAAAGTCATCATCATCTCTGCCTTGCTCTTCACACTGAGCATACCTGTTATCTGTTTCTCGAGCGGAGTATTCGGGTTACTGATGGCCGGCCGCATTCTGCAAGGTGCCTCTGCCGGTTTGGTAGGCGTGGTGGTACCCATGTATCTGGCAGAGTGTTTGGATGCCAACTCTCGCGGTAAGGGCACGGGCATGTTCCAATTCATGCTCACGGTGGGTCTTGTATTCGCCGCTCTCATCGGCCTTATCACCACCATGGTGGTAGGCGCAGCAGATGCCGCCAATGTATCCAACGAGTCCAAAGTTATTGCTTGGCAAGTTATTTTCTGGTGCTCTGCCATCCCCGGCGTTATCCTCTTCTTTGGTGCATTCAAGCTCAAAGAATCCCCGCGTTGGCTGTACCGTAATGGTCGCGAGGACGAAGCCCTGCAAGCCCTTGCCTCTAACAACGGCGAAAAGGCTGCCAATGAAATTCTGGCCGAAATGAAGGCAGCCGACGCCAAAGAGGCCGCCGACAAGGCCGCCATGGCCGAGGCCGCCAAGGGCGACAGCCTCTTGCAACGCAAGTACATCATCCCCTTCATTCTGGCCGTTGTGGTACTTGCCTGCACACAGGCAACAGGTATCAACTCCGTGCTCAACTACTCCGTCACCATCTTCCAACAGGCAGGCTTACAGGGCGAAACTGCCAACACGGCAGACTTGGCCATCAAGATTGTTAACATGCTCATGACCATTGTGGCTGTGACGCTTGTTGACAAGAAAGGCCGCACCTTCCTGCTCAAGATGGGCACGCTGGGTATCATTGCCGGTTTGGCCGGTGTGGGTGCCATGTTCCTCATGGTTGAGAACAACCGTTACGATGTCAAGAGCATCGTCTCTGCCCAGGTAAAAGACGCCTCCCTCAACATCTCTGCCGAAGAGGCCGTTCTCTCTGCCCTTGCAGCAGACCCGAATCTGCGCGAGCAACACCCCGAGTTCTTTGACGAAAACGGCAAAGTAGCCAAGGGCATGCAGCTTATCGTCACCTACACCCAAGGCCTTGACAACATGCAGAAAGTTGCCAAGTACACGGGCGAAGCTACCGATGACGCCAAGATTGCAGTCAAGCAAGATAAGGCACTTGCCCCCAACTTCATGGATAAACTCGCTTTCTGGTCCACCCCGTTGCAAGAGGGCGAGATTAAACAAATTACCGTAGACCGTGCCGAAATCGGCATGACCCCCTCCCCCGTCACAGGTTGGGCCGTCACGGGCTTCTTCGTGGTATTCATCGCCTTCTACGCAGCAGGCCCCGGCGTATGCGTATGGCTGGCACTCTCCGAGCTGATGCCCAACCGCATTCGCGCCAACGGCATGGCCATCGCCCTGCTTATTAACCAGCTGGTATCTACCACCATTGCCGGCACCTTCCTGCCTTGGGTAGGCTCCAGCGGTTACTCCAGCGTATTCTTCTGGCTGGCCGGCTTCACGGTGATTTACTTCATCACGGCTGCCTTCTTCATGCCCGAAACCAAGGGCCGCACCTTGGAGGAAATCGAGCAGTACTTCACCACAGGCAAAATGCCCTCCAAGAAGGAAGAAGAAGAAACAGAAGAAGCCAAGGCTTAATCAGCACACCTTTCTCTCATCTCTCTAAAACTTACACACCAACACCCGGCCCTCGCAAGAGTGCCGGGTGTTTCGTTTTACCCGGCCATTCTCTCCCCCTCTAAAAACAGCATATGCAAGATTTGACAGACAAAAGGCTTGCCATACAGCCGGATTTTGGTATGCTGGAGACAGATGAGACTCTTGGCATACCTTACGGTGATGCTGTTGAGCCATATGGCCATGGGCCAACTGCTGGACCCGCCCCCGCTCGACCTCAATCCGCTCAGCGAAGACACCCCCGGTACAGAGGGTGCAGCCTCCGGCGTGTCTCTTGCCCCCACTATCAGCGATGACGCCCCCACTACCCCCCAAGCCGCCACCGCTAACGAAGGCCGCATCAAAGGCAAACCGGTAGAAAAAGAAAAAACGCGTGTAGCCGTGTTGGGCTACCACAACTTCAGCGAGACCAAAAGTGTAACACGCATGCTGATGCGCACCTCCGAGTTACGCAGCCAAATGGAGCGCATACGGCAGTCCGGGTACACCGTCATCAGCATGCAAGAGTTCTTAGAGTGGCGATTCGGCGACCGCCTGCTGCCCGAAAAATGTATCCTCATCACGCTGGATGACGGCTGGCGCAGTGTCTATACAGACGCCTACCCCATCTTTAAGGAGTACGGCTACCCCTTCCACCTCTTCCTCTACACCGGCTACCTCAGCGGTGCGGGCGACAGCATGACGCCCGACATGATACAAGAAATGCAGCAAAACGGAGCCAGTATTGGCAGCCACTCGGCCACACACCCTTACCCCTCCGACTGGAAAAAGGCCCAAAAAAAGGGTGAAACCGCCTACAATGCCATGCTGGACCGCGAGATAGGCGAGACCCGCCACAAATTGGGCAGCATGTTCGGGCCCATCAACACCTATTGCTACCCCGGCGGCTACAACGACGCTGCCATGCACACCAAGCTGCAAGAGCATGGCTACACCGCCGCCTTTACCGTGTTACCCGGCAAGGTAGACAGCCAAGAAAACGCCCTCGCCATAGACCGCTACATGATCTTGGGCACAGACCCCCGCGTATTTGAGGATGCCATGGACTTTGCCACCGTAGTAGCCAACGAGGGACCGGCCACCGGCTATATCCCCGGTGCCTTGCCCCGCAATACCCCCGCACCCACCTTTAGCGTTACCCCGCAACCCAATTCTACCGTACCCACCACCATACCCACCATCTCGGCCGACCTCTCCGAGCTGCCGAATGTTGATATAGATACGGTAGAAATAAAAGTGAGCGGGTTTGGTACAGTACCCCACAGTACCAACAAATCAGAGCGCACCGTACAATGGACGGCACCCTGCCGCATCTACATGCCACTCCTCTCCGTTCACATCTCCTGGAAAACCACAGACGGCACCTCACACCGTGCCGCGTGGTCATTCTTGATAAACCGAGCTGTAACGGCTGATTAACCATACCTACATTACCATCGTTTACCATTAACCATGGACGCAGAAGAAACAAAAACCCCCGCCAATGCAGAGGAAAAGCCCGCTGCCAAAAAGCGCGCACCCCGCAAGTCTGCCCCCCGTAAAGAGAAAAAAGAGCAGCCTGCCACCGCCGCCACCCCCGCAGCAGAGAGCACCCCTGCCCCCAAGGCCACTCGCAAACCGCGCACCGGCAAAAAAGCTGCCCCCGCCACCGAGGAAAAGCCCGCCGATGCTGCCCCTGCACAAGCTGCTGATACCCCCGCCCCCGCCAAACAGCGCCCCCCCAAAAAGAAGGCACCCCAGCAGCCCCAAGAGCCGCGCGAGCAGCAGCCTGTAGCCACCACCCCGGCACCGGCTCCCCGCCAAGAACCCGCAGAAACACCTCGCCAAGAGCCCCCCCCACCTGTTGCCAAGCA
>SUVK01000059.1 GCA_015062055.1 Akkermansiaceae bacterium | reverse complement strand
TCGACGCATCTTTAAAGGCAAATCAGCACGCCACATGGCACGAACAGAAAAGCTCCATTTTCTCAAAATTGCAGCGTAAATTGAAGAAAAATCACTTACTGTCGCATTTGGTCTTGCAATTCAGCAAAAAAGAAGAATATCACATGTGTCTCATCGTTTGGGACACGTATGGAATTGTGCTCCGGATTTGCATAAAAAGGCTTATTAAGTCTACGCAAAAACACCCTGCAAGTGTGCAGCTTGCAGGGTGTAAAAGTGTAAGTTGTGCGGCTTATCAGGCGCGGGTGTGGAAGGTACGGGAGATAACTTCACGCTGCTGCTCGGGGGTGAGCTTGATGAAGTTCACGGCGTAACCGGACACGCGGATGGTGAGCTGCGGGTACTTCTCGGGGTGCTCCATGGCGTCCTCCAGCGTTGCGCGCTCGAGCACGTTGACGTTGATGTGGTGGCCGGTGGCGTCGAAGTAGGCGTCCAACAGGGAGGCCAGCTTGCCGCGGCGCTCGTCCTCATCCTTACCCAGTGCGCCGGGCACAATGGAGAAGGTGTAGGAGATGCCGTCCAGCGAGTCATCGTAGGACAACTTGGCAACGGAGAGCATGGAGGCCACAGCACCGTTCTTGTCGCGGCCGTGCATGGGGTTGGCACCCGGGGCGAAGGGCTCGCCGGCGCGGCGGCCATCGGGGGTGTTGCCGGTCTTCTTACCATATACCACGTTGGAGGTAATGGTGAGCACGGACTGTGTGGGCAGGGAGTTGCGATAGGTGTGCAGCTTGCGAATCTTGTCCATGAAGTTGCTTACCAGGTTGCAAGCGATTTCGTCCACACGCGGGTCGTTGTTGCCGTAGCAGGGGAACTCGCCCTCGGTCTCGAAGTCCACGATGAGGCCCTCCTCGTTGCGGATGGCTTTAACCTTGGCGTACTTGATGGCGGACAGGGAGTCTGCAGCCACAGAGAGACCGGCGATACCGCAAGCCATGGTGCGCAGAATCTCGGGGTCGTGCAGGGCCATCTCGATGCGCTCGTAGCTGTACTTGTCGTGCATGTAGTGGATGACGTTGAGGGCATCCACGTAGGTTTTGGCGAGCCAATCCTGCATGTTGTTGAACAGCTCCATTACCTTGTCATACTCCAGGTACTCACCCTCGTAGCGCGGGGCGGGGGGCGTTACCTGTTTGCCCTTCACCTCGTCCATACCGCCGTTGAGGGAGTAGAGAAGGCACTTGGCCAAGTTGGCACGGGCACCGAAGAACTGCATCTGCTTGCCGATTCGCATGGCGGATACGCAGCAGGCAATGCCGTAGTCATCACCCCAGTGCTTGCGCATCAGGTCGTCGTTCTCGTACTGGATGGAGGAGGTCTCAATGGATACCTTGGCGCAGAACTTCTTGAAGTTCTCGGGCAGGGCGGTGCTCCAGAGCACGGTCAGGTTCGGCTCGGGGGCCGGCCCCAGATTGTAGAGGGTTTGCAGCACGCGGAAGGAGCTGCGGGTCACAAGGGTGCGGCCGTCCTCGCCCATGCCACCGATGGACTCCGTTACCCAAGTGGGGTCGCCGGAGAAGAGGTTGTTGTACTCGGGCGTGCGGATGAAGCGTACCATGCGCAGCTTCATCACGAAGTGGTCCATAATCTCTTGGATTTCGGCCTCGGTTATGGTGCCGTTGGCCAAGTCGCGCTCAAAGTAGATGTCGAAGAAGGTGCTGGTGCGACCCAGGGACATGGCGGCGCCGTTTTGCTCCTTAACTGCGGCAAGGTAGCCCAGGTAGGTCCACTGTACGGCCTCTCGGGAGTTAGCTGCGGGGCGGGTAAGGTCGCAGCCGTAGGACTGACCCATTTGTGCCAGCTCGCCCAAGGCGCGAATCTGCTCGTTCATTTCCTCGCGCAGGCGGATGAGGTCGTCGGTGAGTACGCCGTTCTCGCGGTCGAGCAGGTCCTTGCGGCGCTCGGCGATGAGGCGGTCTGTGCCGTACAGGGCCACGCGGCGATAGTCACCTATGATACGGCCACGGCCATAAGCATCGGGCAAACCGGTTACGATACCGGCGGAGCGAGCTGCGCGAATGCCGGTGGTGTAGGCGTCGAACACGCCTTCGTTGTGGGTCTTGCGGGTGGTCTTGAACATGTTGAGCGTGTTCTCGCTCATCTTGTAGCCATAGCTCTCCAATGCCTGTTGGGCCATACGCAAACCGCCGAAGGGCATGAGGGCGCGCTTCAGCGGAGCATCTGTCTGCAAACCGACTACGGTCTCAAGGTCTTTGTCAATGTAACCTGCAGCGTGAGATACGATAGTGGATACCACTTCTTCATCGGCATCCAGTACGCCACCTGCGTCAATCTCCTGCTTCATGAGCAGCTTCACCTTGTCCCACAGAGCGTTTGTGCGCGTGGTGGGGCCGGCGAGGAAACTCTCGTCACCCTCGTAGGGTGTGTAGTTTTGTTGGATGAAGTCGCGTACGTTGATGGACTCGGTCCATACGCCGCCCTTGAATCCCTGCCACTCTGCGGGTTGGCAGGCTGCCTGACATGTTGTATCGCTCATATAAATATCTCTTGTTTCAGGGTTGCGCATCGCTGCGGGCAATGCTCCTGAGGGGCCTGCGCGACATGCCTACCATATGGCACCGTGACAGGCTATCTCTTGCCTATGACAATACTCCTTTTCCCTGCTTCTGTCAAGCGGGAACTAACAAAATAACATAAAATTTTGAATAATTCTAATTTAGCTTATAAAAATCACTCATCGGGAGTCAAATCCAGATGAGAGACAGCCGTTTTGGGGGTGATGGCGAGGTCGAGGGCCGCGTTGGCAACCGCCTCGCTATTTTCGTCGAAACGGTAGGCGTAGCAGTCCGGGCATGTGTCGGCTGTTTTGTCGACAATAGCACCACAAACCATGCAGAGCTTGTAAGAGGTAGGGTCATTGGCGATAGTGGTGGCCATTTCTTTGCGGTCGGACTTCATGCAGGGCAGTTTAGCGCTTTTTAAGGCATAGTGCAAGGATTCGTTGGGTCATAAAGAACAGCCCGTTGGCGATAGGCGGCGTAAATAAGCTTGACGCGGAGGGGGTGGTGTGCTACAAATCTGCAGAGAGCTTTGATTGTAATTGAAGCTTAAACCGAAACCGCAGATAAGATATGAGAGAAAAAAACGGAAGTCTATCCAGCACCCGAAATATACGGCCGGGTGATGAGTCTTATTCTTATGAACGGATGTCGAGAGCGGAGTTTTGCAAAAGCATGGATAGATTTTGCTGTGAAGAGTGTTTGGGGTTGAAAGTTCTTATTGTTGAGTATAAAGTTACACTGGCGTTGGTGGTGAGTATATTGGTGTGCTTTTTTGTGCCTTCGTTGATATTTTTGTATGCCATTATGCTGCCGGTGATGGCTTATTATATATTGACTGAGAGATATGAGAATTTTAACGGTTGGTTGAAAAGTTCTGCCGTGGTGCGTAGGTTGCATGATTTCGGCGTATCGGCCAAGTTTGCTTTTTTAGTACCATTCGCGCTGTTCGTGTTATCAATCTTGTGGATTTCTTCCTACAAAAACAGCGAGATAGAGGCTATATACTCTCGACTGGAAATCTCTGAGGTCGAGAAACGGTACTACGAGGTGAACGGTGTGCGAGATGCCGAATGGGAGATGGCGGAGACGGCCGTGATTGAAAATGCCAACCGTGCCTATCATATTGCCGTGGGGGGGATAGTTTCTTGGTATGCAGCCTTGATTTTATTATGCTGCGTTATACCCGGCAGTCGCTCAGAAAATCGCTACGGCATGCCACCACAGCGGTGAGTGAGGGTGTTTTTGTGAGGCGATTGGTTAGAAAATCGCCGAGCATGGCAATTTTTTGTTGAAAGAGTATAGGTGCAGGGGTATAATGCTGCTGTATGAGTAGTTTTGATGTCATTGAGAAAAAAATGCGAGGAGTGGGGCTTTCTGACGCCGCCATTGGGGCCTTTCGGCACAGTGTAAATGTGTTGGAGAGTAAACAGAGTATGATGATACCCGAGGCCGAAATCTTGCCGGCAGAGGGGGTGGCAGAATGGGATGAGCTGGTGGCTGTTACACCTGAGGCAGATGCAGCATTGCTGGCGCAATCGGTGCTTATTAAACTCAATGGAGGGTTAGGCACGGGAATGGGGTTGCAGAAAGCGAAGAGTTTGTTAGAGATCAAGCCGGGTCTGACATTTTTGGATGTTATCGTGCGCCAAGTTCGCCACTTGAGGGAGCAAGCCGGGTACCCTGTGAACCTGCTGCTTATGAACTCCTTTTCAACGAGCACCGATACGATGGCGCATTTAGCGCAATATGCTGCAGAGGGCTTTGCTGCCCCGGAGCGGGTAGAGATGATTCAAAACCGCGTGCCTAAGTTGCTTGCCGACACGCTTGAGCCGGTGGCATTTGCCGCCAACCCGGATTTGGAGTGGTGCCCGCCAGGCCATGGGGACTTGTATCCCGCATTGGTGGGCTCCGGTTGGTTGGATAAGTTGCTGACCGCCGGGGTGAAGTATGCCTTTATCTCAAACTCCGATAATTTAGGGGCTCAGCCCGATACTCGTTTCTTGCGCTGGTTTGCAGAGAGTGGTGTGCCTTTTGTCATGGAGGTGACTCGCCGTACCGAGGCCGATAAGAAAGGGGGGCATTTGGCCACCCGTAAGGCCGATGGCCAGCCCCTGCTGCGAGAGATTGCGCAGTGCCCCGATGAGGACGTGCCGGCTTTCCAAAATATCGCGAAACACCGCTATTTTAACACCAATAATCTGTGGATTCGACTGGATGCTCTGCGCGATTATTTGGCATCCAATGGTGGGGTTCTGCCCTTGCCGGTGATTCAGAATATCAAGACGGTAGACCCGCGAGATGCTGCCACCCCCCGCGTCTATCAGCTTGAAACCGCCATGGGCGCGGCCATACAGTGTTTCCCCGGGGCTCGTGCTGTTTGTGTGCCTCGTTCCCGGTTCTTCCCGGTTAAGACCTGCAGCGACTTGCTGTTGTTGCGATCCGATGCCGTGGAGATTACGGATAGTGGCTTAATGCAACTTGCACCCGAGTGTAAGGGGGTAACCCCCATTGTTCAATTGGATTCTAAGTTATACAAGCTGGTGGATTCCCTGGATGCGTTGGGGGTGCCGAGTCTTAAGCATGTATCCAAACTCACCGTTACCGGACCTCACCACTTTGCAGAGGGTGAGCCCCTGTACGGGGAGGTAACGGTTTAATGGTGTGCCTGTTTCTCCGCAAAAACGCAACGAGTTAGTCGAGCGCATGAAAGCGCTCGGCGTGCTCGAGCGTGATTTGGAGGAAAATTTTGTGCGAGGCAGCGGTAAGGGCGGGCAGAAGGTGAACAAGACCAACAATTGCGTATGCTTGCTCCACCGCCCCACGGGCCTGGTTATTAAATGCCACCGCGAACGCGAGCGCGAGATTAACCGCTTTCTTGCTCGCCGCGCTCTGTGTGATGAGTTGGATCTCCGTCTCAATGGGGCTCCATCCCCTAAGCAAATGGAGGCTATTCGTGCGCGCAAACGTGGCTCGCTTCTCAAAAATATCAGTATCGTGCAGCGTAAAACGGTTATAGATTGATGACTCTTTGCTTTTGCTCTGTTAATTGTAGCCTCATGTCATTTTTTAGCTGACAAAACTTAAAAAATATGCTAGTTTATATAGCATGAAAAAGCCCGAAATTTTAGCGGCAAGAGATTTGAACAGCCGCGCTGATAAGCACCTGAGCGTCACGATACCCGCTAATACGGGTAACCCTGTATTAGATGCCAACTTGTATGACTTGGCCCAGCGATTTAACGGGGGGCATGACCCCGAAGTCGTGCTGCAAATGCTTTCTACCGTGATGAATGCTGCGGCCTCTGAGCAAATGGAGGAGCACGATTTGGATATGATGGCCCGTACGGTCGATGAAATGTACGGAGCTGATAAAATGTTTGCCCCCTATCGCAATGTTCGCAAAATTACCTGTTTCGGCTCTGCTCGTATTAAGCCTGAGGAGGATGCGTATCAACAGGCTGTGGACTTTTCTCGCATGGCGGTAGAAAACGGCTACATGATTATCACAGGTGGCGGCCCGGGGATTATGCAGGCTTGCAATGAAGGCGCCACGGGCGAGGCCTCTTTCGGCCTCAACATTACCTTGCCGTACGAGCAGCATGCCAACCCCTTTATAGAAGGTAATGAGAAGATGATGAACTTCTATTACTTCTATACTCGTAAGCTTAATTTCTTAAAACAGACGGATGCCTTGGTGGCTTTCCCCGGCGGGTTCGGGACCATGGATGAAATCTTTGAAACCATTACCCTTATTCAGACCGGTAAGAGTACCATCTTCCCTGTTGTCTTACTTGACCCACCCGGGGAGACCTTCTGGGGCCGTTGGGTTCGTTTCATTGAAAAAGAGCTACTTGATGCCGGCCTTATTTCGCGCACCGATATGCACTTGCTTTACCTCAGCAAGAGCGCAGAGGATGCCATGGCGTATATTGAGCGGTTTTATCGACGTTACCATTCCTACTATTTCGAGGATGACAGTATCACCATACGTGTGCTCGAGCCCCTTACGGAAAAGCATATAGACTGGATTCTGCACGATTATTCTGATATTATGCCCAAGGGCGACATTGTACAGTTGGAAGAGGATGCAAACGACCCTGAACCGGCACTGTCCGGATTGCCTCGCTTGCGTTTCACTTTCAAACGTGGAGACTATGCGCGATTGAAAGATTTGATAGATATTATTAACGACTGAATAAACGGATATATGAGATTATTGAACCTGTTGCTCGCGGGGGCGCTGGGGCTTTGTGCCCTGAGTGCTGTTGCCGAGACCAAAACGGATATGACTCGGCCCCAAGCGGTGGCAAGATTAAAAGAGATGCGTATTGAAAAACCGGATTACGAACGAGCTATGTTTTCGGCGGTGCGGTTCGGGCATAAAGAAACCGTACGCTTATTGCTGATTGCCGGTGTAAAAGTGAACATGCAAGATGAAAATGGCATTACGCCACTGCACTATGCTGCATACTTGGGAGAGGAAGATATGGTTACATACCTGCTGGCTGCCGGGGCAGATGTGAATGCCGGTGCAGAACGTGGTGCCACCCCCCTGCATATGGCAGCAGACGCAGGGCATTTTGTTACAATGGCCCATTTGCTGAAGGCTGATAAAGCAGATGTGAATGTAACAAACGACCATGGAGATACCCCCTTGCATGATGCTGCTCGCCTGAACCGAGCCCGCTGTATTCAAGTGCTGATTGCAGCAGGCGCTAATGTAGAGTCTCGAAACGATATGGGGTCTACCCCGTTGTTGCAAGCTGCGTATGATGGCCAAGCCGAAGTGGTTGAAATGTTGATAAAAGCCGGTGCGAATGTAAACGCTATTGATAAAAACGGAGACTCTGCCTTGCATTTGGCCGCTTACAACGGGCACACTGTAGTGGTTAAAGCTTTGTTGACTGCCGGGGCTAATGCTTCTTTGCTCAATCGTAAAAAACAATCTGCTTATCAACTTGCAGTGAATGCCGGGCATAAGGAGTGCGCTGTGCTCTTAGCACCCCCGTCGCCTCCTGCTGCGAAAACGGCACCACCCGCATCGCCAAAAGTTGAAGCTTCTACTCAAGGAAGCGAAAAAAATAAAAAAAATGACTCAGATAACTTGAAAAGATGAGCCTTTTGTGGTAGTATTTAATCATAGCAGTCACGCTTGTATATAGGGGTACTGTATACTTTGTGCGTAAGCTGCTTAATATCAATCTCTCAACAAATGTTAATTTCTGCACTCAATCCGGATCGAGCCACTCTTAACTTCCTCAATGCATACTCTGAGGCGGTGAGAGACGCTGGTGAAAAGCTCCAAAAGGACGGGGCTGTCACCCAAATTTTCGGTAACCACCTCTTTATTCAAGGCAGGGTGGAGACGAAGCAAGGCGGTATTCGCACCAGCCTCCGCTTGCAGGGTAACCGTTGGTTTGGTTCTGCAACCTCTGAAGACGAAGACCTTGCAGGAGCTTGCCTTATTGCTACCATGGTCGAGCGTATGTACCGTGGTACCAGTATGCCCGAGAGTCCCAACGAACTCAATGAAATCCCCCTTACGGATGTTTTGGAGGAAAAGTTGGACCGCGACCTCGACCAGAAAGAAATTGACTTTGTGACCAAACTCGAGAAGCGTTATCGTCGCTTCGTGATTGAACAAGAGATTCACGACCATGACTTAGTGCGCCTCAACCCCCGTTGGGATATTACCGGTTATGATGCTTTGGAGCTTTGGCCTCAGCCACCCCGTAATATCTTGGAGTTCTGGAACTACATTGCATACGCTTTTACCAAAAAGCGTATTTCGTACCCCGAATTCATGAATGTAGTGACAGACCTCAAGAAAGTACAGCAGCGCATCGCCGAATGGGAGCGCGAAAAAGAGGTCGGTTGCTGGTATGACCGCATTCAGCGTGTTAACGAGCGCCCGCCCCAACCTCCGCGACACCCCATGTTTATGCGCTTGGTATCTACCATAAACGAGGCGCGTTTCGAATTCCGTTACTCTGAAAAAGAGGACTGGGTGCCCATTCGCGAGAGAGCTCAGTTGGATGCCATCTTGGAGGAGTTTTTGAATGGTGCTCTCAAGATGGACCCGCAGACGGACATCTTGCTCAACGTATTGCGCGATTATGCAGACCGCGAAGAAACCGTTATTCTCGACTTGGATAGCGAGGCTGCGTGTCGGGTGATGAACCGTCTCTTCCACCAACCTGCGCTCAAAGGCTACCTTGTCAACTTGGATGAATGTTACTTCAAGGTGGTGAAAGAACCGTTGAAGTGGATATGTATTGACGACCCCATTGTCCCTAACTGCTATGGACTGCAACTTGTTACAGCTGCGGGCGTACATGTAACACACTCCGTGCGCCAGTTGCCCGGGCAAGTAGAGCTCTATCAGTCCGACGAAACCGTCTTCCCCGGTCCTCCCAAATGGCTGGAAAGCACCGAAGTGGAACCCCGCTACTCCATTCCCAAATCAGTAATTGACAGCTTGGATGGCGTCGAATTCTTGCGCAAGATTGGTGCCACCCTGCCGCCCTGCATGGAGGAGCGCGTGGTGGATATCGACATGAAGCCAACTTTCGCTATGAAGATAGTGAGAGGCTTGACCAGTGCCGATACGGAGCACGTGTTGCTTGAGGTTACAGCACAAGATGACCCCGGACGCCGTAAAGAGCGCCTCGGCAAAGACGATTGGGAGCTTATCGAGCAGGCCTCGGTCAAAGATAAGACCTTGTTGCGCTTCATCCGCGATCGGCTGTACCCCATACCCGGCTTGCTGGAGGAAATGAACTTTACCTACGACAGCCCCTTGGCTGCATTCAAGAGTCGTATAACCAAGCAGTTCCCCGAGAAATTTGCCGAGTGGGCCAAGAATATCCCCGAGACCATCAAGGTAGAAATGGACGAAAACCTCAAATCTCTGCTGGCTGACCCCGTGGCTGCTGCTATTCGCTTTGAGGTGGTTAATCAAGAGATTGACTGGTTTGACCTGCGCGTGGTAATTGATGTAGAGGGCGTCACCCTTACCAAGGAACAAATTCGTGCACTTGTTTCTGCCCGTGGTGGTTATGTGCGAATGGATGACGGTCGCTGGATGCGATTGGAAATCAAGCTGGACGATGCCCAGCGCGATGCTGTTACCAAGTTGGGGCTTGACCCCTTCGACCTTTCCGGCGAAACTCACCGTATGCATGCTCTGCAGCTGGCGGACCCGCGTGCCGCAGAGGTGTTTGACCCGAAGGCATGGCAAAAGATTAAAGAACGCACGGCTGAAATTAAGATTGATGTTAAGCCGGATGTCCCCTCTACGCTTAATGCCACCTTGCGCCCCTACCAGATTGACGGTTTCCACTTCTTGGCCTATTTGGCCGTCAACGGGTTCGGTGGTATTCTGGCCGACGATATGGGCTTGGGTAAAACCATACAGTCCATTACTTACATGCTCTGGCTGAGAGAGGACTTCATAGCCCGCAACAAGCAAGGCCGTAAAAAGGTGGTGGTGCCTCCCGTGCTCATCGTATGCCCCAAGTCTGTGTTGGACGTTTGGGCCGGCGAAACAGAGAAGTTTGCCCCCGGTATTCGCGTGCTGGTTATCCGCAACAAAGAGCAGGCAGTTGTTGAGGATATTCTGGCAAACTATGATATGGTGGTTATCAACTATGCTCAGTTGCGCGTTTGCGGAGAGCAGATAAACTCCATTAAGTGGTTAACGGTTATCCTTGACGAAGGCCAGCAGATTAAGAACCCGGATTCTAAGGCAGCCAAGTCTGCGCGCGAACTTACGGCGTTCAATCGACTGGTGCTCTCCGGTACGCCTATCGAAAACCGCTTGCTCGATATGTGGTCTCTTATGGCGTTCGCCATGCCGGGCGTGCTGGGTAGTCGGGCATACTTTAAGAAGCGTTTCGACAAGCGTAAAGACTCACAGAGTCAAAACCGCTTAGCGGCCCGCCTTAAACCGTTCTTGCTGCGTCGTACCAAACAACAGGTGGCCAAAGACCTGCCTCCTCGTACCGAAGAAGAGGTATATGCCAAGATGGAGGGCGTGCAGCGCCAGCTTTACAAGGCCGAGCTGCGCCGTATTCAGAAGGCTTTGCTTGGTATGGATTCCGACGAGTCCGTCAAGAAAAACTCCTTCGCCATTCTGCAAGGCCTCATGCGCTTGCGCCAGATTTGCTGTCACCCCGGCTTGGTCGACAAGAAGTATGTTGGTGAAGATAGCGCCAAGCTCAATGCTCTCTTCTATCTGCTTGACCAGCTGCGAGATGAAGGCCACAAGGTGCTTGTGTTCTCCCAGTTCACCACGATGCTCGATATTATTCGCGCCCGATTGGAGGCTGATCACCGTCCCTTCAATTATCTTACCGGCGCTACCAAGGACCGTAAGGCCGAGATTGAAAAGTTCCAAACCACTAAAGAACCCTCGGTCTTCTTACTTTCTCTCAAGGCCGGTGGTGCAGGTCTTAACCTTACCTCTGCCTCTTACGTCATTCTGTATGACCCATGGTGGAACCCGGCTGTGGAAAGCCAGGCTATCGACCGTACACACCGCATCGGCCAGAAAAACAAGGTTATTGCCTATCGCTTGCTGACCCGCGACTCCGTAGAAGAAAAGATACGTGTGCTTCAGCACCAGAAGAATCAGCTCGTTACCAATGTGCTCGGTGATGAAGGCTTTGCCTCCAGCTTGGATCTCAATGACCTGCAGTTCATTCTTGCCCACGGTGGCGAGGATAATGATGACGATATTGTCATACCCGAGGCGTGATTGCTACGTTGTTTCAAGCACAAGTCTTGATATACAATTCTGTATATCAAGACTTGTGCTTGATGAGGTTTAACTGTAAGAAGCGGTTCTTATAAAATCTTTAATTTATGTTTTTTGGGAATATAAGAGAAGCTAGTAAACTTTATAAGTTTATATTATATGTTTTGCCATTAATGGTATTTGTTGGTCTGTTATATTTTAGCCCTAGAGGTGATGGTTCGAATATGACGCATGATGCATATTGTACCTATGCCCGAATAATAGAAAGTGGCAATGTGACGAATTGGCATTCATCTCTTTTTATGTATGAAGGAGTGTTGCTCCGCCGTTTTTTTGCTCTTTTTGGTGTTGTATTTAGTGGTGTTGCTATTATTAAAATTATGGCCATAATGTGTACAGCTATTGCCGTTGTGGCCGTATCATATATTGCGCATGCTGTGAGTAGAAATATTTTCGTATATGCGTTAGGTGTTTTTTTGACTTATTACATTTATTGGGACAATGGATGTTGTCGAGCGTGGGGGCTAGATCAATTTTTTGTTCTTTTGATTCTTCCGTTAATAGCATGCATATTAGCTTTACATAAGGTAAGTGGTAAGCAAAAGAAAATGTGGCTGGTAGTTGTGTGTGTTATTTTGCTGTGGCACTGTTGTGATTTTCGAAAAAATGCGTTACTGACTGTTCCTTTAGTGCTTTACGCCATGCTTTCGGCTTTTTATAAATTTCGTGTTATTACAATATGGAAAAAAATGGCCATCGTAGGGGGATGTGGAGCAATATTTGCTTTTATTCTGATGCCTATGATAGATACATTTTTTCCCGTTCAAAAAAAACGGCACTGCGTCAAAAAAGTCGCGTGAATGACGGGGATGTTAGCTGCCTGAGTTTGAGCAGGAGATAATCAACGGAGGGTAGGCCTCGTGTTTTGAGTTGGATGCGCGAAATCATGGAATTGATTC
>SUVK01000058.1 GCA_015062055.1 Akkermansiaceae bacterium | reverse complement strand
TCGACGCATCTTTAAAGGCAAATCAGCACGCCACATGGCACGAACAGAAAAGCTCCATTTTCTCAAAATTGCAGCGTAAATTGAAGAAAAATCACTTACTGTCGCATTTGGTCTTGCAATTCAGCCTTTGTTACCCTGATTCCTCGCGCGCGTGCGACCTTTGCCGGTATTACCGTAATGGACACAGATGTCCACAATGGGAGAGCATTGAAAAAGGGTTGTGCCTGTATCAAAAGTTGACAGGAACAGCTTCACCGCGTAAGGCTAAACGCAAGTATCTTTGGGGGCGTTGGCGGTGGTTAATGGGGTTTTCTGTTTTCGCTGCGCGGGGCTTGTTCCTGCTCGTATTCCCCGGTGTTGTAGGTACCCTTGACCATTTGAATGTAGGTATCGAGGTTATTTTTATTCGTTGCGGCATCGGGCGTGAAAACCAAGGTGCGGGTTTCCATGTCGATGGGGACTTCTACGCCGTCCTCCGCGGCAGCGGGGGCGGGTTCGGGCTCCGGGGTGGGGTCGGGGGTAGGCTCGGGCTCAATGTCGGGCTCGGGGGCAGGTTCGGGCACGTAAGCGGGTTCGGGCTCAATCTCGGGCACGGGCGGCGGGGCAGGGGTGGGCTGTGGCTCAACCACGGGTTGTGGTGTGGGCCGGTGGGCAGGCTCAGTGGGGGCTTTTTTACGGGGTGTTTCCTTTTCGGGGGCGGGCCGGTTTTGAGGTTGCGTGGCAGGTGGAGCTTCTTTTTGCTGCAAGAGAGAGCTGAGCATGGTACAGACAAGCGCTGCCAAGATAACCACTGCTGCAACCACCGCAGCTTTGCGGCGTGAGGCATCGGGTGCAGGGGGGCGTTTATCGGTATTTTTGGCTTTGCGCGGGTGTCGGCTCATGGTGCGTGCTTATTTATTTTTCAAGGGGGTGATAACGTAAAGCTCACGGGAGATTTTGCGGGCATCACGCACGCCCATGGACTTCAGCTCATGGCCGGCGCCCCAAGAATCCGTGTAGTAAATGACTTTAGTTTTGTTGTTGTAACCGATAATCAAGCGCATGTGGCCGGCTTCTTTTTTAGCGGGGGGAATCCCGGCCTCGGGCACGATACCTAATTGCACGCCCCAAATGAGCGGAATACCGGCATCAATATAGCGCCGGATTTCGGGGAGCCAGTCATTGTTGGTGCTGCTGTTGCCGCAGGGGGCCAAATCGGTAACGACGAAATGAAATTTATCGGCAATGGTGCACAAGGAGTGGTACATGAGGTGCGTGTAGGTGCCGTTGTCGGGGTCGCTGTCGCAAAGTTGAGCCATGGCGTGTTGATCTACGGCATCCATGCCGTAATAGGCAAAGACGCGGACAACCGTGGCCGGTACACAATAGCCTTTCTCACCTTGGTCTACCATGGGTACACCGGCAATCCAAGTGTCGCCCGTGGCGCGGTCTTTCATAACATTATTTTTCAGCCGGGATTTTTCAGCGATATTGTCGGCCCCGCCGGTGGCAATGGCTTGGGCGTTGCTGCCCATTTTCAGGCGTATGAACTCGGGGCGGTATTGGCCGGGGGCTTGCTCAGAGGCCGATGCCTCCAGCAGCAATATGCCGTTTTCCCACTCCCAGCACCAATAACGCACCCCTTTTAAGGCTACGTGGTCTTCATCGCTCATCCCTTGGAACTCATCCAGATAATCCTCGGTATGAGTCAGTTTATTCAGCTCGGTAATGGCCAGTATGAGCAGGTCTTTATATTGAGCCATGGTGATTTCGCCATTGTCGCCCTTGTTGTATACCATAGCTTCCATGTTGGTGGTCAGCATGCTTTGGTCCCAGCGTACGATGGTTTCACCTAATGCCAGCTTACCGATGGTGAGGCTGCTTTTTTCTTTTTTCTGCGTTTTGCCGGGGGTAACACTCAGGTGGGGGAGCAAGCGTACACTGTGGTCGTCTATGGGCGCATAGCGTAAACCCACAAAATCTGTGGTGCACACGGCATCTCGGTCTTTTTGCCATATGGTGCCGCCGGCAAGGGCGTCCGATAGGTCATTTGCCGACGCACTCGCGCAACCTGCAAGCGCGATTATCATTGCTTTGTAAATATCGAGATGGTGCATGTAAAATCAGTGGGGGCTTGTTATCTGCGCTCCATTATGTCAAACATTGGTTCCCTTTTCAAGTAAAACTATGCAATGTGCTGAGGGATGGTGCAAATGCAGCATGTAAAGGAGTAAGCAAAATTGAGATTTGCCATACAAAGGCCGTTGTGATATAATCTCGCGCAGTGATGCAAAGAAGGATTCTCAGCTTGTTAACGGTGGTGGTGTTTCTCTGCTCTTGCGGGGAAGAACCGGCGGAGCCTGCTGCTGCCGTGGCACCGTTACAACACGGGCATTGGGATATAGCAGAAGTGCCCCTGTCGACACGTTGTGCGGCTTGCCATGCCAAAGAGTTTGAAGAGTGGTCTCGCAGCGACCATGCCTGGGCCTTGCGAAAAACGAATGCCGAGATGGATACCGAGCCTTTTCATGGCCAACGCTTGGCTGCGCATGGGGCGGAGCTTACATTTTCGGCCAACCGCAAGGGGGAGTTGCTGCTGAAAGACTCGCAGAGCAACCGCACGTTTAAGGTAGATTATGTATTGGGGCGGCGGCCCTTGGTGCAGTATTTGGTAAAGGGGAATGATGGTGGTTGGCACACCCCCAGCGCCTCGTGGGATGTTAATCGCCACGAGTGGTTCGACATGTTCGAGGCAGACGCCCGCCTGAGTGCCGAGGGGCTTGCTCAGCGAGAGCTAGGGGATTGGGGGCATTGGCTGGGCCGCGGCATGAACTGGAACTCGCAGTGCGCGTGGTGCCATACCTCGCATTTCAGTAAAAATTACGACGAAAAGACCAACACCTACGCCTCTACCTGGCGAGAGCCGGGGGTAACTTGTATTCAATGCCATAAACTCGCCGCCCAACCCGCTGCCGATGGCTGCATGGTTGCCCCGCAAGACCGCAAGCTGACTGCACGGCAAATGCATGACAACTGCGCCACCTGCCATGCCCGCCGCGAAGAGCTTGATGAAGACTTTGTTGTGGGCGATGCCTTCGATGACCATTATCGCCTGGAGTTGCCTACCGTAGAAGGTGTTTTTTACCCCAACGGCATGCAGCGGGATGAGGATTATTGCGAGACTGGCCTGCGCCTCAGCCGCATGGGTGCTGCCGGTGTGACGTGTCTGGATTGCCACGACCCCCACACCGCTGCCCTGAAACTGCCGCAAGAGGATAATTCGCTTTGTCTGCGTTGCCATGCCGGTGGTACCCCGGTAAATGGTACGCCCACACCCGTTATCGATATGGCGACGCATACCCCCTGCCCGCAGGGCAGTATGGGGGCTCGCTGCGTAGAGTGCCACATGCCCGAGAACAACTACATGGCACGCGACCCCCGCCGCGACCACTCTTTCAACTCTCCCGACCCGCTGCTGAGCCAAGAACTCGGCATCCCCAACTCTTGCACCATGTGCCACCGAGATATGGATAATGCTCGCGCGGCTGAGGTGGTGCGCCAAACGTACCCCCAACAAAAAATCGCTGCTACAAGAGACCGCACTCGCGCCGTGCATGCCGCGATGAATGGTGCTGCTAACCGCGAGCAATTGCTGGCTGCTTACCATGCAGAAACCGTGCCGGCCTGGCGCGCTACCCTGCTGGAGCTGCTGGCCATGCAGCAACCGTCATCGGCTGTGCTGCAGGCTGCCCGTGCCGCTGCTGCAGACCCCTGCGCCATGGTGCGCGCTGCCGCTGCCGGCGTGTTGAAACAAGAGGCCCTCCCCCTGACGCAAGACCCCGTAAAACTGGTGCGCTACACTGCGGGGTGGCCTTTGGTTGACTATTTGGTGCGCATGCCCGACTATGCCGCCACTGTGAGAGAACAAGTGGCCATCGCCCGCCACCGTGCCGACCACCCCAACGGTGCCCTCAAATTGGCTGTGCTGGCCAATGCGCAGGGGCAATGGGATGAGGCAGACCGTCAATACCGCCGCGCCATCAGTTTAGAGCCCAACGGCCTGGTTGCCTATTTGGATTACGCCGTGTATTTGGCGCGCCACAACCGCCTCAGCGAGGCACTGGACCAAATGTTGGCTGCCAAAAAGGCTCACCCCGACAATGCTGAAGTTTGGTTCCGTACCGGCCTGATTTTAGGTGAAATGGGACAATATAAAATGGCGGCAGAGGTTTTTGAGCGGGCTGTCGAGTTGGATCCGCACCATGAGCCGGCTCGCCGCAGTCTCGAAATCGTACGCTCGTATCTGAAACCATAATTTACCCCCCCCCGTTACATGTCAATCGACCCGCAAATTATCGTAATTCTTGCCATTTTGGCAGTATTGGTATTTGTTATTATCTTTTCGATTATCAAAGGCTTATTGAGAACAATCTGGCTTGCCGTGGCTGCCTGTTGCGCCATTGTTACTTGGATGTTCGTACAGAGCAAAGGGTTTACCTTGATCTCATGCGTCACATCGTCCCCCCGCCCGTGGATGGTGCAAACGCTGGCTTGGACCGCGGCTATTTTTGTTCTGCTGTTGTTTTTCCATTGTTTGAGTTGGTTTGCCATGTTGTTCGGTTTCAAGAAAGGCAAGGCGGGCTTTTGTAATATCCTGACAACCTCGCTCATGTGTATCTTGGTGGTTTGGGTGTCGAGTATAGCGGTTTCGTACTACGGCACCATCTCAAGAGTAAGTTATTACCACGATTTGGCCGAGGCTCATTACCATGGTGCCGAAACGCCTTCCATACCGCTGTTTACACAATGTAAATATATCATACGTAATGCAGACTGTTTTGCCTGGTTAGAAGCCATCGACCCCTTGGAGTCTCCTGCCCAGAGTAATTTGGCATGTTTGATAGCCTACGGTTGCTCTTTGAGTGAGCCCGAATACACCCGTTTTTACCAAGAGCATTTGGTGAAGCTCAATGTGCCGCACTCTGCCCGCTTTTTGGAGCTTTTTGCCGATGAGGGACTTCGTAAACTGGTGGCCGAGGGCAGGTTCGTTTCTTTGCTGGAAAACGACCGCCTGAACACCTTCTTGCAATTTGCCGATACCGCTGCCAAAATGGAGCATGTGCCCGGCTTGTTGTGATACGCTTATCGCCCCCCCCCGTCTATGGCCGGCTGATACATGCCTCTCGCAATTTCACGGGAAAACAACACTCGCTGCAGGCGTTGGCCGAACAATAATCGGCGTTAATTTGCAGTAAGCCCTGCCGGGCATAGGCCGTGTTGAGCAGCTCTTTGAGGTCGGGCCGGGTGCCGAAAAGCCGCTCCGCTGTCTTGCGTACGGTAGATGAGGTGTCCTTTTCTTTGAGACGCAGGTAAGTCTCCCAAGCGTAGGCCGATTCATCTTGCACGTACACGTGGTTGACGAGAAAATCTCGGGCGCGCGACTCGCCGATAAGGGCAGAGCGCTTGCTTTGCGCAGCAGAGGGCAGCGTGTAGTGCGTATCCCAATACGGGTGACTCAGGGCACAGAGCCGCTTTACCAGTTGGTCGGCATGTTCGGCATTCAGCAAGGGGATAATGTGCTGCCAATGCTGTGCTGCTACGGCTAAGGCCGCCACGCGGCGGTGTGGGTGGTTGCCGGGGCGTATGGGGGCAAATTGCCAGCGGATGGCACGGCTTTCTCCCAGTTCGTATTCGGTGCGCAGGGTCCACCAGGCATCCCACACAGTGCGGTGGTAGTGGCGTGTGTCATCCCCTGCTTGTTCGGGGAGTACCGGCATCAAAAAGCCTGCAGTGCCGAAGAGGATAGCCTCTGCCTGTTTGCCCAGTTGGTTAAGCGGGGCACGGCGGGCAAGCATTTGCATGGGCTGTTTATTGACCTTGTAGCCCAGGGTTTCGGCCAGGGCCTCGTACCAAGCTTGTTGTAGCCCTATATTTTGAGCTTTAAGCCGAAAAATGCGTCGTTTGCGCAGAACTCGGTAGCCGGCAGCAGCTTGCAGCAAGGTGGCAATTTGCTCTGCGCCGAGGGTGCCGAGGGGCTCTCGGCACAGCTCGGTGGGCTCGGTAGGCGGCGGGGTGCTTTTGCCGGCTGCTGCGTATATCAACTGCGGGTCAATCGGCAGAATCGGGATATCGCGGTGCAGCGAGTCGCGCGTATACCAGCCGCCGGGTGGTGGCGAGAGTACCACATGCAGCACCACATTATTGTAGGCGGGGTTGGCGCCGTGGCCATGGTGCTCCCAATCTTGGGCTGTGGGGTCAAGTTCGATGTCCCCGCGCAGGCGTGTGCCGTTTATCTCAATCTCTGCATTCAAAAAGTCGGGGCCCACACTGCGGTTCCACTCTCCGAAGTCGATAATGCGCACGGCTCCATGGCGCAGGGTGGTGCCATGGCTCCCCAGCAGCCCCGCCATCCAGTAGCTTTGTATCTCTGTCTCGAGTAGCCCCGCGGTACAGCTCGGCGTGTGCTCGGCGGCGCTCATGCAGGTGCCACCGTAAACGCGCTGCAGCAGCTCTTCGTAAAAATCTGCTGCCTGCTGTAGTTTGTTGCACATGGGCGGGTTATATTCAGCCCCGGTTGCCTTCGTGGCGCTTAAGGTCTTCTTCTAAAGTTTCGCACACGTAGCCGAATGTTTCGTCATTCTTTTGGTTGAGGTCGCGCAGGGTGTTGTGGGCCTCGAGCACATGGCGCGTGCGTTCGGCCTCTGTCAATTCGGCAATACCCTCCTCTTGTGCAGGGGCATTTTGCTCTGCTATTTTGTAGCGGCGCTCTTGTATATCTGTTTGCCACGGGGCGTCTTGCGGGTCGAGGTCCAGTATCATATCCAACCCCAGGCTTTCCATGGCGGTACGAGTGCGCTGGGTAGGGGTGGCAATTTGCACCATACCGCCCACGGCAAGCGCCTTGCGGGCCAAGCCTGCCAAGGTACCCATAAAGGTAGAGTCTACCCCGGGGCATATCTCTAAGTCGATAACGATGTTGCCTTTGCCTTTTTCCAGATATTTATCTGCCAACGACTTAAGAGCCGGGCTGTTGACAAAGCTGCCCCTGCCGGAGCAGCGCACCCACAGGCAGTCGTCAAATTCGTAATGTGAAAGGTCTGTAGCTGTCATAGCTTGAATTTTAGTTTATACTACTCTGTTTGGCGTGTCAAATCAAGCAAAAATGAACAGAATCGGCATCATTTATCGGGGCTGATGGCTGCTTGCAGCTTGGCATAGGCACCGGCTGCCACTTCTTCGGGGTGGTCGGTTTCGCCACGGTGCGTTACTCGCACCGGCATGCCGTTGGGCATAAAGTAAATGGCGCGCATCATCATGAAATCTCCGTTGAGGGTGGCATAGCCTGCCACGGGTACCGAGCAATCGGCGTTGAGCATCGACAAGAACGCCCGCTCAGCACGCACACACAACTCGGTGTCGCGGTCATTTACCGGTGCAACAAGGGCATGCGTCTCGGCATCGTCTCGGCGGGTTTCAATAGCGATGGCTCCTTGGCAAAGCGCGGGCATAAAGGAATCTTTGCTCATGTCGACCACGCTCAGGGTGGTGCCGTCTATGCAAATGCTGTCGCCCGTAAGGCCCAAGCGGTTCAGCCCGGCACGGGCCAGCACGATGCCATCCAGCTCATCACTTTCTACAAGTTTGCGCAAGCGTGTGTGTACATTGCCGCGTATGGAAACGGCCTTGGCCGTACCGCTCCAATAGGTGCGTATGAGTTGTACGCGGCGTACACTGCTGGTGCCCAAGGTCAAGTGGCTCATGTCGGCACCCTTTTTCAGAATCAGCGCGTCCCATATATCTTCTCGGGGCAATACGGCCGTTATCTCGAATGCCGGGTCGGGTTGCCCGGGCATGTCCTTGAGGCTGTGTACCGCACAATCAATTTCACCGGAGGCTAAGGCGCGCTCGATGGCTGCTACAAACACACCTTTATCTTGGGTGCCGGCGACCTTGTTTACTTTGCAAAGGGGTATATCGGTACGCTCATCGCCATCGGTCTTGATGATGACTATCTCTGCCTCTACCTGCGGGTTATGGGCTTTGATGGCTGCTAGGGCCAGTTCTGTTTGTTTGAGTGCCAATTCACTGCCGCGTGTGCCGATTCTGAGCGTGGTTTTCATGTGTAACATTCTACCCGTTTACCCATGCTTCTGCAAGGAAAATCGGCAGAAATCGTGCATATATCCACACGGTGGGGCACATCAGCCCAATGCCGTGCGCATGGGGGCAATGGGGGGTAGGGTGCCGAACCAATGCTCGAAAGCGAGTGCCCCTTGCCATAAAAGCATGCCCAAGCCGTTGTCGGTAATACACCCGCGCATTGCAGCGGCACGGCGCAGCGGGGTGTCGTGGGTTACAATGTCGTATACGATTTGCCCCTCGTGCAGCAAAGCCGGGTCCATCGGCAGGGCATCTTCCTTGGCCAGCCCCAAGCTGGTGGCATTCACGATGAGTTCTGCTGTGCGAATGGCCTCATCTGCATCCGGGCTGTTGAAATGGGCGGTACGCAGGGTGCCCGTGGTATGGGGGGCGAGTTTGCGTGCCAGCTCGTCCAACTGTGGGCGGGGGCGGTTAATGAGGGTAAGCTGCGGGCAGTTGCTCAGGGCGCATTGGGCAGCCAGGGCCGAGCCCGCACCGCCGCATGCCCCTAATATGACAATGCGCAGTTCGCAGAGCTTTTTGCCACTCAGTTCTGAAATAGCGCGCTCAAACCCGGGGCCGTCGGTATTGTGGCAATGCCAGCCGTCCTCTTGGCGTACCAAGGTATTGGCCGCCCCGCAAAGGGTTGCGAGCGCATCTGCCTGCACGGCTGCTGCAAAGGCTTGTTTTTTAAAGGGAACAGTGACATTGCAACCGATGAATCCCAAGGTTGCCAGTTGTTGCAGCATTGCTTCAAAATCTCCTGCAGCCGTGCCTGCAAGAACGCGTACATAGGTAGCCGAAACCCCGCAGGCGGCAAGTGCTGCTTGCTGCATCTGCGGGGATTTGGAGTGGGCAATCGGGTTGCCGATAACGCCCAGTCGTATACCCTCGCGTGCCACCGTTTCAGCGGTCAAATCTGTTGCTGTGTATACGGTTGTCACGGGGGTGGTGCCAAAATCAGTTCTCTTTAGCGACAAAGGCTACGATGCTGGCTTTCTCGAACTTGATGATAACGCCGGCAGATACCTCAATCTTCACCGTCTTTTCCTCAACTTCGCGTACGATGCCGTGAATGCCGCCGGCGGTCACAACCTTGTCGCCTGCCTTCATGGCGTTCTGCTGCTCTTGCAGCTTCTTTTGCTGCATGCGCTGCGGACGAATGAGAAGGAAGTAGAAAATAACGATGATGAGAATAAAGGGTATGAACCCGTTGAGTGCTTCCATGGTGTTTGTATTGGTGTTTGTGGTTTAGGATATTTCGTTTGCTTGATAACGCGAGACGAAACTGCTTTTGAAGGCAGCGAATTGACCGGCCGCAATAGCGCTTCTCGCTTGCGCCATGAGCCGCAGATAGAAGTGGAGATTTTGGAAGGAGAGCAGGCGCAGGGCCAGCATCTCGCCCGCGCGGAAGAAGTGGCGTATAGCCGCGCGTGAAAAGCGGTTTACATGCGGGTGACCATCGGGGTCTATGGGCTTGCTGTCGTTCTCCCAACGCTTGTTTTTGATGTGCATGGGGCCATCGGGTGTAAGGGCTACACCGTGGCGTGCCAAGCGTGTGGGCATCACGCAGTCAAACATATCTACCCCGCGCTCTATCATTTCCAAAAGCTGGGTAGGGGTGCCCAAGCCCATGGCGTAGCGGGCTTTGTTTTGTGGCAGGTAGGGGGCTGTGTTTTCAATGGCGCGCAGCATCTCGTCCTCGGGCTCGCCCACCGATACTCCGCCGATGGCGTAGCCGTCAAAGTCCATGGCTGCCAATTCTTCGGCACACTGTCGGCGTAGGTCGGCATAGACCGAGCCCTGCACAATGCCGAAGTGCTGTTGCAGGCCGTTGCCGCTGCGGGGTTGGTGCTCGTCTACCCATGCCTTGCATCGCTTTGCCCAGCGCAGGGTGTAGCCCAGCGATTTTTCGGCATATTTGCGGTCGCAAGGGTAGGGCGGACATTCATCAAACAACATGGCAATGTCGCTGCCTAAGTTGGCTTGTATCTCCATGCTGCGCTCGGGGGTGAGCATCATGTACGAGCCGTCTATGTGGTTGCAAAAACGTACGCCTTCCTCCGTTATCTTGCGCAGGCGTGCCAAGCTCCATACCTGGAACCCACCGCTATCCGTCAGCATGGGGCGGTTCCACCCCGTAAATGTATGCAGCCCGCCCAGCTCGCGCACACGCTCGTCGCCGGGGCGTAGGCACAGGTGGTAGGTATTGCCCAAAATGATTTGAGCTCCCAGTGCCTCCAGGTCATCGGGGTGCAGTGTTTTGACGGTACCCTGCGTGCCTACGGGCATGAAGATGGGGGTAGGCACATCGCCATGCGGCAGGTGCAGCGTGCCGAGACGCGCACCGGTGGGGTCTGTGCTGTGCAGGGTGAAACTCATGCGTTGTTGCGAATGAAGCGGGCGGCGAAAATGGGTTTACCCATGGCCTCCCATTGTTGTTGAAAGTCGGTCTTCGGGTAGAACGGGGCGTTCCACTCTGCCTGTGTGAAGAGGGGCGAGGCGTTCATCTTCTCGCATACCCACATAAAATACTCCTCGTGGTCGGTTTTGAACAACACCTCGCCACCCTCGGCCAAGGCCTTGTGTAATATGGGGATGAAGGAGTCTTGTACCAGGCGGTTCTTATGGTGTTTCTCTTTCGGCCAAGGGTCGGGGAAGAGGTAGTGCAGGCGGCTGATGCTGCCGGGGGCTACCATCCACTCCAAAAAATAACGGCTCTCTGCCCGCAGCCCTTTTACATTGTTCAACCCGCGTTTGGCACTTGTGCCACACACTTTGCGAATGCGCCCCAGCAAACGCTCTACCCCCAAAAACTTCGTCTCGGGGTAATGCTCGGCCATGGCCAGCAAAAATCCGCCATCGCCGCAACCCAAATCTACCTCAAAGCTCTCGACCCCCTCGCCGAAGATGTCGGTTGCGGTGTAGCGCTTGAAGTAATCCTCCGGTACGAATGCTGTGCTCATATTTCGCGGGTATTGTATCAAAGCTACGGCCGAATGTCAAAATATAGTTTTGACATTCGGCCGTGGTTAGAACTCACCCGTGTATCAGCGGCGGCGCCGGCGTGCAGCAAGCCCGGCCAGAGCCAACAGACTCAGGGTGCAGGTGGTCGGCTCGGGGATGGGGGCCAAGGCCCAAGTATCACTTTCTGAGATATTGATGCCCGATGCACTCTCGAGGTAAACATCGCCATAGGCGGTGTTGTTGGTATAGTTAGTCAGGAAAATGGACTCTCCGTCGGTACCGTATACCACATTGATTTCTTGCAGGGCGTTTACGTAGTCGTCGGAGTCGGTCAGCCAGAGTTTTTTCAGGGTGATATTACCCTCGGCATCTTCTTCGTAATCAAGACCCCACAAGGTTACGGCGTGGGCCAGAGTTAAGGTGCCGTTTACCGATGCCAAACTGAGAGAGAGTGGCATGCCCTCGCTGAATTGGTTGACCAGTTGTGAGTCTAACGGCGTGCCCAAGCTATTGGTCCATAAGAAATTATTTGACAAATGGCTCAAACGCGCGTTGGTGTTAGAATAGTGAGTCCCTATCCACGTTTCGGGGATGGTCTCCCAGTAATAACCGTCAAACTGAGCCATGTCGGTATATATCGGGTAGACGATTTCCGTCGTATTATCATCGTATCTCAGCTCGGTTGCAGCCGCTTTGTAGACGCATCTGTTATCTTCGGCTCCAACAGACGAAGTTGCCCATGTAGTGCCTTGGTAGTCGCCGCCTACCCACCATTGCATGGCGTTAAGGAAACTACCGCCAACATCATATTTTGTAGCGTCTTTGAAAGTCGACCAAATGGCCTCGCCTGTGGGGGTGCCGGCGGGTACCACATAGCGTTGCTGCCAGAAGTCGATGATGTTAGATGAACTGGCGGCCCAGCAGAGGTTGTCGTCTCCGTCGCCTTTTGTTCTTACTTTTTCGTAATCAATCCAGCCATCGGTTACGGATACGCCGTCTGCCCAAATTTGAGCAGCTTGTGCAGGCGTGGCCATGTTGCACAGCAATGCCATGCCGAGAAGAGAGAGAGTACGTTTCATTGTTTTATGGAGGTTAAAATGATGCCCGATGAACACTGATAAGATAACATATTTTGCGGAAAAATCAAGAATCAAATTTGAAAAAACTACTGCAAGTTGTAAAATCAAATGCGACACCGAAAGCCCTCCCAAAAAGTCTCCAAAGGAGCCCAAACTGCCCTAGCAGGATGGGGGATAGGGGGAAGGACGGCAATGAGTCCTTCCCCCTTGTGGACG
>SUVK01000057.1 GCA_015062055.1 Akkermansiaceae bacterium | reverse complement strand
CTTCCCCCTATCCCCCATCCTGCTAGGGCAGTTTGGGCTCCTTTGGAGACTTTTTGGGAGGGCTTTCGGTGTCGCATTTGATTTTACAACTTGCAATATGTCTTTTATCACGGTAAAAGTCTTGATATTGTTAGATTATATTGATATAATGCACTACGCATATTTACTTTTGTTTGATGCTCTCGCGATTATAAGGATGCTACGGATATGAATAGAAAAACAAGTTTATTTTTGGGGGTCTTACCTGCTTTTGCGTTGTTGTTAAGCAGTTGTTATTTTAATTCGAGCGGTCATATTTTTGATGCTGCATCTCATAATGCAGCCGTTAATGGCGCCGACGTAAAAGTGGGCCAGACCGTATATTCTGACGGCAAGTCGTATTATATGTATCTACCCCGCTACCGTTACGATGAAAAAGTAGTGACTCAATATTCTGTCGGTGGCAAAGATGACGAAGATGGTAAGCGCTATTTAACACCCACGAAGGATATGCAGTTTGTGCAAGTTACACCGGCGTTGGCTACTTATTACATAGGCGAAGCATCCTATGAAAGTGGACGTATGGTGCCGGCAGATGAAGATATTGCAGATAATTGTAAATATAAATATACGGTAAAAAATACAACACCATGGGAAAATTTGCATGAGTTTGAATATACGAGCGCTGCTGCTCCGCTTTGGTATACTTTGGGCGTGCTGAATGTTATATGTGTTGATATTCCCATTTCTTGTGTGGAAAATTCATTGGCATCTGTTGTCATTACGCTGACCGGCCTCACCCCGGGTGAAACTGCTGCTGTGACTGAGATGCATAGTGCATGTCGCAAGGGCGATTATAATCAAGTTCTGGCATTGTTAAATCAAGGTGTTGATGTTGATATGTATTATAGTCAAACTCCGTTGATGATTGCTGCTCAATATGGGCATGCCGACATTTGCCGCTTGTTATTGAGCCGTGGTGCCGATATAAACGCTCTTAGTGCAAAGTATAAAAATAATAATAATGTTTTCCCGGATGGTCCCCTTTATAGCGCAACTGCGTTACATTATGCTGCAATAAATGGGCATACCGAATGTGCAAAGGTTTTGTGTGAACACAATGTTCTTCTTGAGTATCGCTCCCAATCCGGTGTTACTGCTTTACAGTTGGCCGAAGAACGCGGGCATACCGCTACCGCCGTGTATTTGCGTTCTCTGGGTGCACACTGTGAGGATTATAGAGCATCTATAAAATATTATGAAGAGCAAGCAGCCATGGGAGATGCTGTTGCATGCGCGGTAGTCGGCTGTTATTATTTCGGGGAGGAACGCTACAAAACGGCTTTCCCCTATTTATTGAAGGGGGCGGAATCCGGGCACAAATATGCAATATACTATTTAGGCTTGTCTTATTTTTATGGATATGGCGTTATACCTAATGACGCCAATGCTAAAAAATGGCTGGGTTTGGCCATTAGTAAGGGAATAAAAGATGCTCAAAAAGAATATAAACAGTTATAATTTGAAAGAAAGGACGAAAAAATGAAATTAGGATTAATTTCAAGTTCTGTGGCTCTGTTGTGCAGCGGTTGTTATTTTAATACAGCCGGTCATATTTTTGATGCTGCATCGCATGATGTATGTGTGAGGGCCAGTGATATTAAGGTAGGCCAGAAAATATATTCTGATGGTTCTAACTATTATTTGACACTGCCTAAGTATCGCTATGAACCCGAGGTTCTTACACTGAGGGGAAGGGGCGAGCTTAATCGCAGCGTTGCTCGATTGTCGCATAAAGAAGGTACTCAAGTGGTTAAGATTAAACCGGAGTTTGTTCAATATCTTACATCCGGTTCCGGGTCGAACATTTCATACACTCTGGCCCCGGTAGATGAGGATGTGCTCAGCAAGAGCTCTTGTGTTGGCTCTGTGGGGTATCTTTGTGATCATTCTACCCCTCAATCTTTCACTGAAACTTCATCTGCTGCGCCTTGGCTCTATTTTCTCGGAGCCTTGGATTGGTTATGTGTAGATTTGCCGGTTACCTTGACTCAAAATGCCGTAATGGTGAGCACAGGTTTTCCGCTCCCCATATCGCTAGCCATACTCTCAAGTTGTGTGGACGGCGGTGAGTCTCGCGAACTTTTAGAAGCTTGCACGAAAGGTGATTATGCCACCGTTAATCGATATGTTGAGGCCGGTGTGGATTTTAGCAAATATGACAGATCATATGTTGTGAAATGGCATTTCTCCCCGCCTCAATTAATGAACGCTGCACTGGATAACCACCATTACGATATCGTAAAATTATTGATGGAAAGCGGGTTCACGGAGTATAATGAGCTAGACCTGACCTATGCAGTGTTAGATGGCCGTACTGATATTGCCGCAGAGATGTTCAGCAAGGGGGCATCCGTTAAACTGGATGTAGAAAATAGTCGCTTCTTGCGCTTTTTGCGTGAAGGAAAAACTACAGAGTGTATCAAATTACTTCCTTGGATAAGTAAAAAAGAATTATATAATTCATACCGTTACGATTTTAAAACAATAGGCGGTGTGTATAGTGGATATCTTCTTCATTTTGCGGCAGAAATCGGTGATGCTGAACTGGTGCGCCATTTAATTGCGGCAGGGTTTAATGTTAACTGTACTACATCCGGCTACACACCTTTAGATATTGCAGAGCATGCCCGGCATAAAGAAATCGTGCGAATCTTGCAGTCTCATGGTGGTAAAAAAAGCGGTAAAAAAGTTCTGGATTATATAAAACCACGCAATTGCCCGAAATGTAATGGGCAAGGGAGCGGTGTGACAATTTCTAGAGAACGGAGGCTGGTAACTGTTTCGGAAGTTGTCGACAAAGGTGACGGAGAACCATACACAATCGAAAGAGATGTTTGGGTAGAAGAGCCTGTTAGCAGAGAGTGGACCTGTTCTAATTGTAACGGGAGAGGTGTATTTTATTGGGATGCCGATACAAACTCATGGACGACACGCCGATAGTACGATGATGAATCCGTGAGCTTATGTCGTGACTTACCTGTATTTTGTTTGCGATATGAGTTATAGCCATTAACGCAAAAAACACAAATAATAAAAGATTAGGCTTGCCAAGTAGGGGGAAGAGGAGTAGTATTTTCCGCCATGAAAGCTCTCGTTAAAACAAAAGCCGATAAAGGGCTCGAACTGATGGACGTGCCGATGCCGGAAGTCGGCCCCAATGATGTACTGATTAAGATTTACCGCACAGCAATATGCGGGACAGACTTGCATATTTGGAATTGGGATGCATGGGCACAACAGACGATACCTGTTGGTATGCACGTGGGGCATGAGTTCTGCGGTGTCATCGAGAGCGTTGGTTCAGCCGTAACAGAATTCAAGCCCGGTGAAGTAGTATCCGGAGAAGGTCACGTCGTTTGCGGACACTGCCGCAACTGCCGCCGTGGTATGTTCCACCTGTGCCCCAACACCATGGGTGTGGGTGTAAACCGTGCCGGGTGCTTTGCCGAGTACCTTTCTATTCCTCAAACCAACGTCATTCGCATTCACAAGGACATGCCTATGGAGATTGCCTCCATACTTGACCCCTTGGGCAATGCTACGCACACGGCTCTTTCTTGGGATTTGGTGGGCGAAGACGTTCTCATTACCGGTGCGGGGCTTATCGGCTCTATGGCTGCAGCCGTATGCAAAAAGGCAGGTGCTCGCACCGTAACCATTACCGACGTGAGCGACTACAAGCTCGGCCTTGCCAAGACCATGGGTGCCGATCGCACCGTCAACGTGATAGCTGGCGACTCCATTGCCGCTGCTCGAGAAGACCTCGGTATTGATGAAGGCTATGGTGTGTGCCTCGAAATGAGTGGTGCCCCCGCTTGCCTCAAGGATATCATTAACCACTCTGCCTACGGGGCCAACATCTCCTTGTTGGGTATTCAACCCGGTGGCTCCGGCATTGACTGGAACACCTTTGTATGGAAAGGTCTTAAGATGAAGGGTATTTATGGCCGAGAGATGTATGCTACTTGGCAGAAGATGGATGCCATGTTGCGCTCCGGATTGGATGTTTCTCCCATCATCACTCACCGCATGCACTATACAGACTTTGTTGAGGGCTTCAACGTCATGAACTCCGGTAAGTCCGGCAAGGTGGTTCTTACTTGGGCTGATTAATCATTTGTAACAACTCAAAAAAGCTCGGCACGCGAAATCGTGCCGAGCTTTTTTAGTACGACCGACGAGATATGCGTACTGCGGTGAAAGCCCGCAAGGAGCCGCGATGATGCGAAATCCCAGACCTGAAGAGCAACTGCGGGGAGGTAACGAACCGAGGAAAAGGAAGTTCGAGGGGAAATCCCGACTGTACGAACAGGAATTGTATATAAGGCCGGATGGATGGACGAGGTTGCTTGAGCAAGGGGGGAGGGGGCTTTATACCCCACTGGGTATATCATCTGCAAACTCGCCGGCCAAACGTATGCGGTTTTTTTGACGTTCTCTTGCCACTTGTTCTTCTGTGGCACCCAAGGTGCGCAAGGTGTGAGACGCCATGCCTAAGGCTACCTCTTCTTCACCGCTGAAGACGGTTTCTGCACCTTGACGGCGCAGCATTTGGGCTGTGTTGATATAGGTGGTATGCGCCATCACGGTGATGTTGGGGTTCACCTCTCGGGCGCTTTCTGCAATATCATGAGAGGGGGCTGCTGCTGCCGTAATAATGATGGCTTTTGCTTGTTCGGCTCCGGCCATGCGTAAGATGCTGCGGCGTCGGGCATCTCCCAACAAGGCGGGAATCCCCAGTTTTTCCAGCTCGTTAACCGTTTCAATATTCATTTCGAGCACGACTACATCCAAGTCGTATTCCCGCAAAATATCGCTCATGATTCGTCCGCATGGACCGTAGCCGACAACAATGACGCGGTGCTTGTCGATGGATGGTGGCTCCACGCTTCCTTTTACCTTGGGTTTTCGGCCTATTTCTTTTTTCTCTAAGTGGTTGGCCAGCATGGGGATAAAACGATATAGGGCAGCATTGAGTGTGATGGTAATAATAGCTACACCGGTGATAACGTTGGCAGCGTAGGCGGGCAACATGTGGTAGCGGGTTGCTATCAGCGTTGCTAAAATGAAAGAAAACTCGCCGATTTGAGACAAAGCACCGGCTGTTTTAAGCGCCATTCTCAAAGGTTTACCCAACAGGGTGATAACCAAGAATGCAGCCAGCGGCTTAAGCAAGAATGCCACCAAACAGGTGCAAAGCGTGAGTTGCCAATACTCCAGCATGCCGCCTATGTCAAACCCCATGCCTACCGATACGAAAAAGAGTACGGCAAAAGCTTCTTTCATCGGCAAAGCATCGCTGGCAGCCCTACTCGCAAACTTGCTTTGGCCAACTACCATGCCCGATAAAAAGGCCCCGAACTCCATGCTGGCATCAAAGCCCTCTGCTGCAAGTACGGCAAAACCTAACGCAAATACCAGTACGGATAAGATGAAAAGCTCGCTTGAGGCGCTCTTCGATACATAGGTTAGCACTTTTTTGATGACTTTGCGCCCCACAAAGGCAATGCATGCTACCAAAAGAGTCAACTTGACGGTCGCACTACCAATGGCCGGCAGTAACTCTTGCCCGCTGATGATGACCGGCAAGAGTACCAGCATCAATATGGTAAAGATATCTTCTACCACAAGCCAGCCCATGGCAGTATGCCCCGTGGGGGTTTGCAACAGTTTATTATCCCCCAATACTCGTGTTAATACTACGGTACTTGATACGCAGATACACAGCCCGAACATGACGCTGCTTAACCAGTCGTTGCTTCCGCCAAGCAGCTGAAACACCAGTGCCCCGCCCAAAGTTGATACCGCCATGCATACCAATGCGCCCGGTACGGCCACCTTTTGTACTGCAAGCAAGTCTTTTAAGTGAAACTGCAGCCCCACACCAAACAGCAGTAATATAACACCTATGTGCGAAAAACCCTCTACTATATGGCTATCTACGGGGCTGCCCCACCACGGCTGTGCCGCGAGTATGCCGGCTATCAAATAACCCACCAAGGGAGAGAGCTTGAGTTTATGGGCCAAAATACCCAGCACCAAGGCTAGTGTGAGTGCTATGACTAAGGCGTGTTCCATAATGGTGGATTGCTGTATGATGTCTGTAATCAGAAAATGAGGCGCGCTCTGTTAGGGGTTGCTGCCCATGACTCCTCGGTAAAAGTTACAACCCACAAAGTTACCCAAGACGATGGATACGTAGAAAATAAGTATTTCTCCGAGGTGAGCCCACCAGAAATCTAAGGGGACGCAGCTGTAGAAGAAGGCATCGGCAATGCAGTGCGGAAACCCACATACAATGAAGAGCGGCACGCCGAAGAGCAGGGTCAACATGCTGCCTTTTCTCGCGAATGTAACCGCAGTGGTCATGATAAAGCCGCATGCTATGGAGAGCAGTGCCCCGTTAGCGACACCCATTGCCAATCTGCTTTGCAGCAATGCTTGTGCCATCTCTTGTATGGGCATGGGGGAGAGACGGGTGAGCAATGATAATGTGGCACAGCCCACTATGTTACCCAGTAACACCAGTCCGAGGAATCCAAACTCGTTCTTTTTGATGAACCCTGCCGTGCCGGTATAGAGTGCCAGTTTGTAGTTGACTACGGCAATGAGCGCAAAGGCAAATATGCAGCAGCCTGCCAAGTAGTTGCCATCTGCCTTTAGAGACAAGAATCCAAAACCGGCAATGCCGATGCAGATGCCCGACATGAATGAGGAGCGAGAGACGTTGAGTATGTCCATTGTATGTTTGTAGTAAATTTATTTTTGCCTATTATCGTACCACAAAACACGCAGAGATAAAGAAAAAACCGCGTCAGGTCAAGGGCGAATTTTCTATCCTCCTATTTTTAATTTTTCAAGAGATGAAGAAATGCATCGGTGCACACATCTCTGCCCATAAAACTGCGGTATAGTTCTGCTGCCGGGTGGCTGTTTCCCGGCTCAAGAATGGCTCTCCGATAACTTCTGCCTGTGGCGCCATTGTGCAGGCCGTGGCGTTTGAACTCTTCATGGATGTCGGCTGCCATTACCTCTGCCAGTATGTAGGCATAGTAGCGGGCATCGTACCCTTCAATGCAGTGAGGAAAATTACGTAATACTGATGGAGCAACGGTTGTGGTAGCAATTTCGTACGGTGCCAAGATGTTTGCCGTGGCCAGGTCGAGATTGTTGCCACGGAACTTTTCATTGTAATGGCAGTGCATCTCTAAGTCGAGCTTGGCGATAAGGAGGTTTTGTTTCAGATAGACGATGTAATGGCTGTTATGCCGACTTGCTGCTGCTTTGTGCGCTATTTCTGCGGGCATGGGTTCCCCGGTGAGGTAGTGGCGACCTATAGTGCAGAGCACCTCGGGCTCCCATGCTCGTAATTCTTGTAATTGAGCAGGTAATTCAATGAAATCTCTTGCAACATTTGTGGCGGATTGCTCTTTATATTCGCCATTGCCCAATAGCAAATGAAAAACATGCCCTAGTTCGTGAAATAGCATTCTGAGCTCCAAGTGGCTGAGTAATTGCGTCTTGTCCGGGGCCGGTTTGTGGAGCTCGAGTATCAAGACTACCAACGGCGGGAACCCCTCTCTCTCTGCGGTGGGTATGCTGCCTCGGCTGATGAGTTGCGTGCTTGTGCCGTATTTGCGACCCTCTCGTGCGAAGGGGTCCAAATAGAAGGAGCCACAGTGTTTGCCGGTGGCGGTATCGTACACGGCAAACACCCGTACATCCGGGTGCCAAACTTCGGCATGCCCTTGTGGGCAAGTGCGGTTGCCTTGTATGCATATTGACGGTACCTCTCGTATTGTCAGTCCGTATAAATCGCCGAAATAGTTGAACGTCGCCATCAGCGTGTGTTCGTACTCCAAATAAGGACGCAGCTCTTGTAGTGAAAACTTGTTGAGCGTATCGCTTGCTGAGGTGGAATAATAGTAAATATCCCACGGGTTGAGTTGAGTAACCGTACTGCCGATTTGTTGTGAGGCGTTGAGCAATGTGGCTACATGTAGCTCATTTATATGCGTTTGTATTTGAGCGAGAATGCCGTCTATGAAACGCAGGGCTTTTTGCCCACTACCCATAAGAGAATGTTGCATTACGTGGTCTGCGTGGCAGCTGAACCCTTTCAATTCTGCAATTTCTTGTCGCAGTTGCATGATTCTCTGTACGATGGGGGCATTGTCGTGGCTTATTGTGTTGCCGGGGGATTTGATGCCCTGCCAGCATTTCTTTCGCGTTTCTTCTACTCGGCAGTATTGAAGCACATCTGCCATGGTGCGCATTTGCAGGGTGAAGAGCCAAGCCGGTTTCTCTTGTGTGCCGAATCCTCGTTTTCTCGCGGCCTCTTCCATAGTCGCGATGGTGCCGGGGGGCACGCCTTCCAACTGCTTGCGGTCTCGGAACACAAAATACCAAGTATTGGTTACGTTGCGTATATTGAATGCGTATTGTTGCAGCATGCGGTTCAGCTCGAGCTCCAACTTATTCAATTGCTTGGCGGTTTGTTCATCCGGAGGCGTAGAGAAGGTCTCGAGTTGTCGTGTTACGATGAAACGAAGGGCCGGGGGTAAAGCTTCTGCTTGTGGAGTTTTCGCCCATTGGTTCAAGGTGTGTTGAATACGGGGGGAGTATAAGAGTTGATTGCGAGCATCTCGTATGGTTCGTACATTGCGTTCAAATGCATCTACTTGTTCTACATAAATAGAGTCGGTAAAGTGAAGATGACTCACATACATCTCGAGCTGTTCGGCTTCTTCGGTTGCACGGCTCAGAGCTCCGAATGTATTATCAAAATTCGCTGTTTCAGGGGACACTTGCTCGAGCTGTCGCTGTCTCTCTTGAGTGCGTCGAGCAGCTTCTTTCATGTCTGACTCCAGCTGAACAGGTGTCATCTCTGACCACCGTGGGTACAGTTCTTCCCGAAAAAACGGATGCTCTGCCTTTACGACTGTTTCTGCAGTCGTTTCGGGCTCTGCACATACGGGAGTGGAGCTGCAAAATAGGGCGACAGTAGCTAAGCAGATGATTGCTCGTGTGGTCATGCCTGCCATACTACCACAGCTGCTTGCTGATGTGAAGTGCTGATTTCTTTATACAGTTGTTTTTTCTAAAACGGCCATGAACTCTTGTCGTTCGTTCCCTGCGTCATCGCAAACCGTGGCCGTTGCGCAATTTACGAGCCTCCAGCCTTGTTGCGCATGTTGATTGAGCACTTGATTGAGCTTTCGGGCATTGAATTGCCCGCTGAAGACGCTGTCACTTTGGCTGATGACTTTATACTTTCGGTCCGATTGTTTCGGAATATCGGAGAACGACATGAATGAGCCTCCTTTTGTTCTCGTTGTGTCACGTTTCATTGTCATTCCGATAGTCAGCGTTTTATTGGCTGTAGGTTTTGCCACTCGCGTGGTAACTGCCGGTCTGCGCCCCGCTTGGGTAAGACTGCGCGCCTGCGCTACTGTTAGTGTTTGCCTAGTTCTTGCATTGGCCAAAATATCGCCCTCCGTAATACCCGGGGTAGCTAATATACTGCTCAACGGGTAGTGCGTATCGCTCCATGTATTGCTGGTACGGTCGAGTATGAAGTAGGTGGTCATGGCGTGTTCTCGGTGACTGTCGGCTTTATTATAAGAATTTTTTGCCTCTTGACAAGCATTTTCATACAAAAGTAATAGAAATAATGTAAATTGATTGTTGTTTTCAATCCTAGATTGTCATCTTCAGAAAAATCTGCTCGTCATTGTGTGTTTTTTACGCTTGTCAAACCAGCGGATACGCGTTAAAATGCCCCTTGTTCAAGATGGCCATATCTCTTAAAACATTACTGTGTATAGGTTGCGGATGTTTTGCCGGGGGAACTCTGCGGTATATCACCGGGGTGTTTGTCAGCAGTTATTGCCAAGTGAGTCCTCCGAATATGCCTTGGCATACGTTAGTGATAAACTTTGTGGGGTGTTTGGTGATGGGGATATTTTGTGGTATGTTTAATGAAGGCCTGGTAAAATCGCCCAGCATAAAGGCCGGATTAACGGCGGGACTTTGCGGGGGCTACTCAACCTTAGCGGCTTTTGCATGGGAGAATACCGAGCTTCTAAAGGCAGGAGCATATCTAACGGCCGGTTCATACATGTTAATAACCATGCTGGGAGGGGTTATTTGCTTTATGCTGGGGTATGCTTTGGCTCAATGTTTGATAAAAGCGTAATGCCGAAATAATTTCTTGAAAAACGGAGCGTGTTCTGCATAATGAGAGTGTTGAAAATCGAGTCTCATTATGAAAAATATTCTCATTGTGTCCGGTCACACCAATACCGTTTCTGATTCTGTAGCCAATCGTACCATTCTCGAAACATTGGAGACCCAACTCCCGGAGTGTCGTACCGTGTATTTAGATCATCTGTACCCCGATTTCAAAATTGATATAGAGGCAGAGCAATCGAATCTTTTGTGGGCAGATGTCATAGTGCTTCAGTTTCCTGTGTACTGGTTCTCATGCCCCTCCATCATGCACCGATGGATGGAGCAAACTTTCTTGCACGGTTTCTCCCATGGTTCCACCGGTGACAAATTGCGCGGCAAGAAGCTCATACTCTCATACACTACCGGAGCGCCTGCAGAGGTGATGAACTTCGATGGCTTCTTTGAGTTTGTTAGAGCTGCCTGTGGTTTTACCGGAATGGAGTATGGTGGCTCCATTCATACCGGTGGGGTTTCTTACCAAATGCGCCAAGACCCGCAAATGCTCGATGATATAAAACAAAAGGCGCAGCAGCATGCAGAGAAACTTGTGACCTTATTAAAGGCTTGAAAATTCATGTATTAATAGAGAATACGAGCCGGCGAGGTGATTTGCTGTCAGAGCATGGTCTCAGCCTGCTGGTCGAGGCCTGTGGGTGTCGCGTTCTTTTTGATACCGGGGCAACGGGGGCTTTTACAGCCAATGCCGAAAAGATGAACATTGATTTGCAGACGGTCAATTTTTGTGTTCTTTCTCACGGGCATTATGACCATGGTGGAGGTATTGACTCTTTTTTACAATGGAATACTCACGCTCCTGTGTGGGTAAGCCCCCATGCTTTTGACCCTCATTTTAATGCGAAGGGTAAAAATATAGGCATCTCCCGTCCGAGCTCAGCGCGCATACGAGTGACCGATTCTGCCATTCATCAGCTTGCACCCGGAATTGTGATTCACCGCGCCCCCGATATGCCAAGCACCTATCCGGACGAGGGGCAAGGGATGACTGCCATTGTAAACGATAGCCGTGTGAAAGATGATTTTCGGCATGAGCAATATTTGCTGATAGAGGAGAATGGACTGCGGGTGCTCATAAGTGGTTGCTCTCACCGCGGGGTGCTTAATATTGCCGCTTATTTTCAGCCGCACGTGATGGTGGGTGGCTTTCACTTGATGAATTGCGATGCCATCAGCGATGCGCCTCGCTTGCGTGATTGTGCTGCTCATCTGTTGAGACTACCCGCCACATACTACACCGGTCATTGCACAGGGGCTGCTGCCATGAGTATTCTCAAACCTCTCATGGCAGACAGATTGTACGAATTTTCAACCGGTGAGGTGATATGTATCGGTTAAGGTTCTCTTATCGGGCGATGTAAAATTGTCCGTATCGAGAGTTTTTCATCGGCAGATGTATCAGTATGCAGTCTTTCAGAGCATCCAGCCCGAGCAAGACGGAGTGTCCCGGCTCATCCAAGAGCGGGGTAATACCTTTAAGTATAACCCCCTCGGCAATTTCAACATCGCCTGCGGCTCCTTCTACCATGCGTTGTTGTTGCGTGCTGTTAACGTTGCCCAATTGCACGGCGATTTCCTTTCCTCCCCCCGGAGCCCAATCCCGGGCATTCACTCGGGTAACGGCACTGCCGGTATCGAGTAGCATGGGTATATTTCTGCCCAAGCAAGTTGCTTGAACTATCAGGCGCCCGCCTTGATCCCTTTTTCCTCTCAGAGGAATCGCCGCCTCGCCTTCGGGGGCGCCCCAATAGTACACACCGTTTTTCAAATCAAAGGTAAAGGGTAATCCCCCTAAAATATCCATACCGATAATGCCGTCAATTTCTTCTCCCATCATGCTGCGTACCGACTCCAAATCAACCACCATGATGGGGTGTTGAGGTGCCAAAGCGGGGCCTGCCAGTATATTACCTACAATTATTTCGGGGCGTTGGTTGACATTACCCTCAAACTTCATGAGAGAGGTGTCGAGTTTATAAATACCTTTCTTAATTTTTGCAACACTCCCTTTATGTAGAAAGGTATGGGTGGCTCCGGTGTCTAAAATCATGCGCATGGGGGTATTGGCAACCATAGCTGTAACAATCAGCAGGCGACTATGGTTGTCTCGAGTAATTCTCATCAGCTCTGTGTCGGAGGGGGTGGCTGCCGGCGTTGGGGGATACTGTTGTTGCTCAACAGCCGATAAAACGCCCCCTGTTAATACCAATAATAAATGCAATGCCTGTTTCATGGCGATAGTTTATATATAATCGGAGTCTTTTGCAAGATTAATAGTGATTCATTTTTTGAGAGCACGCAGACCACAAATCAGCCCGGCTATGGCAAAAAGGGGCACTGCGTCAAAAAAGTCGCGGAATGACGGACTGAGGCGCGCCAACCATCAAGAGTTGTGGTAATATGTGGTTGGAATGAACATTATACCAGCTCTTGAAATGAAAGGCTGGCGCACCTCTGCG